>CANQBD010000016.1 GCA_947589245.1 uncultured Anaeroplasmataceae bacterium | reverse complement strand
TATTTACTTTAGTAAATAAATTTAATCAAAATTCAATTTAATCCTAAATTTTGGGGTGTTAAATCCCAAATACGGGAACTGAGTCTTTTCTAATATATTTAATGTTTTAATAGTTAATAATTATTAAAAATAAATCCTCTTGATTTTTTCATTTAATATTTTTTGACAAGATAAGTATTAACTCCGATAAATAATGTCATCAAAGTACATAAAGCTTAAAAAGTCTAATAGTTGCTTTTCCCAAACAGCCTCACAATGCGATCCAGATTCACTTACTACCAATCTAACGTTATTGGTTTTAGCTTTAACAATTTCTAAAATTTCTAAACTTGTTTGGTAGTATAGCCTTTGATTGTAAGAGCCATCTGATGTTTCTTGTCTTCCTACATATAGGAATAGCTTAACATTTGGTTTTAAATTGTCTTGAATAAACTTATAGAATTCTTTAGGGCACAAAAAAGCAGCTGTTGAAAAAGCTCCAATACCACTAAAGATTGGGTATTTATAACCAAGATAAATTGCTGTTAAAGCGGCTAAAGAAGAGCCATAGATATATCGTTTGTCAGTTGTTGAATATCTGTTTTCAATAAAAGGAATAATGACATTCACAAAATCATCACAATAGTTTAAACAAACTGCAACGTTTTGTTTTTCCCATTCTTTATTAGCGGCATTAGTGATTTTGAATGGTGTATATTCATTAATTCGTCCTAGATCAGAACCGGCATTATGAATGGCAACGCCTATTATTTTTTGATTAGTTATTGCTGCCATATAACCCATATACCTAGTAGCTCTTATAGCTCGATTAAAGGCAGCATGAGAATCTTTAAAAGCATTTTGACCGTCTAAAAAGTATATAGTATCAAATTTGATATGTTTATCGTAGAATCGGGGAATTGAAATTTCTATCTTGACTTCCTTTTTACTTTTTGGTAAATAAAGTTTAATATATTCAATCATAATTCGTACCTCACAACAATTATATTATAGCGTAGTTAAACAAAAAAAGCACTCATTTTATTTTGACTAAATCAAAAAATAAGATTTTTTTTGGAGGTTATTATGTTATAATAAAAAAAATCGAAGCTGGAAGTGAAAAAATGATTGAGGCCATAGTATATAGCTCACGTTGTGGGCACACCTATAAATATGCTTATAAATTAGCTAACTCTTTGGGCTTACCACTTTTAAAAATAGGTGAAGCTAAAAGAAAATTAAAAAGAAATGATAATATAATTTTTATAAGCTGGGTCATGGAAAATAAGCTTGTTAATTATAATAAGCTTGCAAAATTTCATATAGATAGTGTAATTGCTGTTGGAATTATGCCACCATCAGCTGATGTTTTAGCAGAAATAAAAACAGAAAATCTAATTTATAGTCATCTTTTTTATTTGAGAGGTGGCATAAAGAAAAAGAAGTTGGGCTTGACAAAAAGATTTAAACTGAAAATGATTGAGAATAATCTTTCATTTGAATTATTAGATAGCGGTCTTACAAAAGCTAAGGCTTCAGCTTTAGATGCTATAATTAATGATTTAGACTTTACGGATTTAGCCACTTTAGATGAAATTATCCATTATTATGGCAAAAGAACAAATATTGTTTGTTAAAAAAACAAAAATGGTTTGTATAGATTTATATTTTTTGATAGAATTATATTTAAGGTATTAATTGGATGGTGAACAATATGCTTAAATTATTATGGGGCAAAATTAAAGAGGCTTTAGTGTCAGTTTTACCTATCACCATTATTGTAATTTTATTATATTTTACACCATTAGTCAGCTTAACTAATTATGAATTAATAGTTTTTATAGTGTCAGCTGTATTATTAATTTTAGGTATAGGCTTATTTAATTTGGGTGCTGATTTGGCTATGCAGCCAATGGGTGAGCAAGTTGGTGTATCTTTAATGAAAACGGGGAAAATAAAAATAATTGCTTTAGTATGTTTTATAATGGGTATTTTGATTACTATTGCTGAACCCGATTTATCTGTTCTAGCATCTCAAGTAAGTGAAGTCATTAATTCTTTAGTTTTGATGCTTTTTGTTGGTGTTGGTGTTGGTTTATTTTTAGTTTTAGCTATTTTGAAAATTATTTTTAAAAAAGATTTATCAATGATGTTGATGTTTTTTTATTTATTAATGTTTGCGTTAGCATCATTAGTGATTTTAAATGGTAATGGTAGTTTTTTAGCTTTAGCCTTTGATTCTGGTGGTGTAACTACAGGTCCTATTACAGTGCCATTTATTATGGCTTTAGGAGTTGGTGTTGCTGCTACAATTGGTGGAAGAAATGCTAATGAAAATAGTTTCGGGTTGATTGCATTATGTTCTATTGGTCCGATTTTAGCAATATTGCTACTAGGTATTAGTTTAAATGGTAAAATTAATTATGAAGCACCTAATTATTTAGTTGATCCTAATTTTTGGGGAAATTTAGGTCAAACCTTAGGTAATGTGAGTAAAGAAGTATCAATAGCTTTAGGACTAATAATCGTTTTCTTTTTGATTATTCAATTTATTTATATTAAATTACCAAAAACAAAATTAATTCAAATTGCAATTGGTATTGTTTATACATTTATTGGTTTGGTTATCTTTTTAACGGCGGTTAATATTGGCTTTTTACCTATTGGTTATAAGATGGGATTGGAAATTGCTAGCCATAATCCTACCTATATGATTGTGTTTGGCTTTGTTTTGGGTTTTGTCGTTGTCTTAGCTGAACCGGCTGTTCATGTTTTAAATAAGCAAGTTGAAGAAATTACTAATGGTGGTGTTACTAAGCGTTCAATGCTATTAGCTTTAGCTTTAGGTGTAGGTATTTCAATTGGCTTATCAATGATAAGAATTGTTTTTGATTTTTCAATTTTATTCTATATTATTCCTGGTTATTTCATTTCCTTAGGCTTGGCATTTTTTGTTCCTAAAATGTATACGGCTATTGCTTTTGACTCTGGTGGTGTTGCTTCAGGCCCATTGACATCAAGTTTTATTTTACCTTTTGCCATTGGGGCTTGTATTTCCTTATATGGTGTTCCTAATAAGGTTTTAGATGATGCATTTGGAATTGTTGCGATGGTAGCTATGACACCGCTTATTACAATTCAACTTTTAGGTTTTAAAGCTGTTATGGCAAAGCGTGTTCGTGAGAAGAGTCGCATGAAAAGAATTATCAGTGCTGATGATGAACAAATTATTAATTTTTTGTAGGAGGTAACTATGGCTGAAGAGAAAATGATTGTTAAAAAACGACCTAAAAAAAACTCAACTAATAATGGTTTAGTTGCTCCTAGAAAAGTAAAATTATTATTTACTATTGTTGAAAGAAGTAAAGCTGATCTTTATGTAGATGTTTTAGAGGGATTTGAAGTTAATATTCAAACAGTGATTTATGGTAAAGGTACTGCTCCTACAGAAATACTGCATTATTTAGGACTTAGTCAACAAAATAAAGCTGTTATTATCAGTGTAGTACAAGAAGAAAAGATCAAAGAAATTTTATCCAGCTATGAAGATACTTATTTTAAAACAAAGAATGGCAAGGGTATTGCGTTTACTATACCAATCTCATCTGTAATAGGTGTTTTGATTTATCAATTTTTAAGTAATAGTGTAGAAGGTAGGGTATAAAAATGGCAGAAAATGTTTTTGAAGCAATAATATGTATCGTTAATGCCGGATTTTCTGATAGTGTTATGGCTGTTGCTAGAGAGTGTGGAGCTGGTGGTGGTACTGTTCTAAATGCAAGAGGTACAGCTAGAGAAGAGGCTGAGAAATTATTTCACATTTCAATCCAACCAGAAAAAGAAATTGTCCTAATTCTTGTTAAAAAAGAGATACGTGATACAATTTTGCATGCAATTTATAAAGAGGTTTGTTTAAATACTTTGGGTCAAGGTATTGCTTTTAGTGTTCCGGTTGATGAAGTAATTGGTATAGGTACTACTACTAAGCCAATCCTCAAAGAAGCTGAAAAATAGTTTAAAAAAATAAAGGTAGTTGAAAATGATTCTCAACTACCTTTTTTAAATGTTTTAAAATAAGCCTAAATTATATGAATACCATTTTTTTAGTTTTCAATTATCATAGCTTTAATTGGCAATTTATTTGTTAAGCTGTTTTATCAATGATAAAAAATGTAAATGAATAGTAGCCATCTTTGGTATAGTAATCAGGATTCTTTTCATTACCTTCGGCAACTCCCGTGCCTGAATAGTTGTTTACATACACAAAGTTACTTCCTTCAACAAGCCATAGATAGTGAGCACCTTTTGGAAGAGTAATGGTAATATATCCTGCACTGTCTGTTGTAACTGCTAGTGCTTCACCACCATCTATTGAAAGATTATAAGTTTGGTTAGTTTCTAATGTTGTACCCTTCTTAACACTGATTTTTACTGTATAGGTCTCAGGTGACTTGTCGTTTGCAATCTTGATGCGGTCATAGCTACACTTGTAGTCGAGGATACCATCGTTTTGTTCACTTAGATATAGGATATAATCTTGGATAAGTACATCTTCGCCACCTAGTTCACCGAGTTTTTCTCCTTTTGTAAAAGAAGAAGAAACATAGTTGTTAGTTGCAAGAAGCAGTTTATTTTCTGTGTCATTGCGATCTAGTGTTGTTCCATCTGCAAGTTTAATTTCCACAACTTTTTCTCCGGGATTTCCAGCTGGATTATAAGTATAGGAAAAACCACTACATTGGAGGAAAGAGCCACTCACTTTTTCACACAATAGAAGTCCTTTGTCGTCCTGCCCTGTTGTAACAAGTCCTTTTTCAATTGCTGCAAACAACTCTGCAGGAGAGACTTTCAAAACCTCAACTAAATTACCATGATTAAAAGCATTTATGACGTCTCCGACAGTTACTTGGTTTCCTCCGGAATACCAGGTAGGCAAGCTTTGCGAAATACCACCGCCGTTTTCAACCGCTATAATTGGAAGGGCAAGTTTTTCATTTGCCGCAAATTTTTCAGCATAATATTTGAATGCATCTGTTACAAAGTCCCCATAACTTGTTTCTACAATTCGAGATTCGACATAGTTGTAGCAGACATAACCACCGAAAAGAGGATGGTCAATTTGACAAAGAATCTCTTGTAAAATTTCTCCTTGTTGAAGAGAGATTGCATCAAGCTTTTCTTGGACTTTATAAGACTTTTGTTCTCCAGCTTCTGTTGTGTTGTAATTAATTGCTGCAGTATAATCTAGTACCTCACCAACAGCAGTGACATTTGTTCCCTCTTTACTATCTTTAAATGTGAGAGTGAGTTTGCCAAGATTGGTGAAATTGACCCCAGTTTGAATTACCGGAACACCTTGAACTATTTTGTTTTCTATGGTATGACTATGTCCATCGATGACAGCACAAACTTCTGCTTGTTCATCTTCCGAAAGCTCGGAAATAAGTTGTTCACTTGTCCGGGACACTGCTGCTTGATTGTCTCCCATATGACAAACGAGAACAATAGCATCTGTTTCATCCTTAAGAGCAGCTATTTCTTTTTTAGCAGTTTTTACTTCATCCTCAAAGGTTACACCTGTAAGGAAAGTTGGATTTGTTGAGGTTGCAGTTGATACTGTTGTCAAGCCAATAAAGCCGATTTTATAGCCTGCTTCTTCAATGACAGCAGAACTTTCCAAAAGCGGATTGCCATTTTTTAGAACATTGGCAGCAAGAATAGGAAATTCGGCTATTTCCTTATTTTCAAGAAGTACATCTGTACCATAATCAAATTCATGGTTGCCGGCGGTCATGAGGTCATAACCAGCTTCATTCATCATTCGTACTACATCTGCACCTTGCGAAATTGAGGCAAATGAAGCTCCTTGTGTTGCATCTCCTGCATCAACGAGAAGGGCATGCTCAGTTGAAGCCTTAATTTTGGCAGCCTGTACAATACCGATTGTGCTTTTTTCATCATTAACAAGATTTCCATGCATATCATTTGTTGTAAAAATAGTTATTGTTGCATCAGCACGAGGGTTAAAGTTGGAGCAGGATGTCAAAATGCAAAGTAATCCCACGATTACTGTATAAAAAAATAAAGAGATTTGTCTTTTCATTTTCTTTTTCCTCACTTTTCCTTAAAATATTTATTATTTTACCACTTTTTTTATAAATGACAAACAACTATAATATTATGACCTGCTTTTTTTATAGTTTGCTTGTTGCAAAAGCATAAAACATCATTTTTGCTGTTTAAATTAAAGTTCAGCTGAATAATTTTAATTATATAGTGATAATTATGATACTAAAAGAATAAAATCAGATAGGTGATAATTTGAAAAAAGCTAGTATCAGCCTATCTATTTTTTTATTGGTTATTTGTTTTTTATTATTAAATAGCAAAGTAGAGGCTAGTGAATATATTATTTATATAGATCCTGGACATGGTGGTGTTGATGGTGGTGCCTTTGTTAACGATATTAAAGAATCTGAGTTAACCTTAGAAATATCTAAAAAGCTTAAGGAAATTTTTGAAGAAAATGGTTTAACTGTGCTTCTTACGAGAGAGACTGATGATGACCTTTGTGATGATGAATTTATAAAACGCGAGGATATGTTAAAGCGTGTTAATATGATAAATAGAAGTAATGCTACCTTAGCTTTATCAATTCATCTTAATCGTTTTAGTATTGCTAAATATCGCGGAGCTCAAGTCTTTTATAATGACAATCATCCTCAAAATTCGATTTTAGCTGATATGGTTCAAAAAAGCTTGGGTTTTTACTTGGGTAATACAGACCGTAAAATAGTGAAACGTGATAATATTTTTTTGTTAAATAAGGTAAGTATTCCTTGTTGTATTATAGAATGTGGTTTTATGTCTAATCCTGAGGAATTTGCATTATTGCAAAGTGAAAACTATCAATATAAAATTGCTAATTCTTTGCTTTATGCTGTCCAAGATTATTTAAGACTATATTAAAAATGAAAAGTCAAAGTTTTTAAGCTTTGACTTATTTTATCTTATTTACCACCTTGAGTAGCAACAACTGTATATTCATCGTTTGTTCCTTTATCAAAAGTAATACTGCCAATAATGTAATCTTCGTATTCATATTTTAATATATAACGCTTAACAGTTTTTGTTCCTCTAACATCAGTAGTATATTGAACATATACATATAATGGCAATTCATCAATTTGAACGAATGGTAAGCCACCCTTTTTAGGTAGGCTAGGTAAACCACTTAAAGTTGGAGCGCCATAATATGTTGATGAGTTGAATGCCTCTTTAGGAGTGTTTGCTACTCTTCTAGTACTATAGTTAGAAGAATAGATAGCTGTTTTAACCCAACTTGTACATAAACCTAATTTAAAACTTACAGTATTACTGATATTTAACGCATCAGTATTTTCATTTTTAAAAGAAGTTGCCCTAAAAGTTGCATTGCCGGTACTATTGTTATATTTTTCACAATACACAAAGAATGTAAAATCAGTAATAGTATTCTTATCACCATAAATTATTTCATCAGTTATACCGGAAATATCTGTTTCAAAAGGGATAACCTTATTTTCATTATAAAGATTAACATACATTACGGGAATCCATATTAAAAAGAAGACAACTACTGGAATAGTAATTAATAATATATAAAGTAAAAGACTTCTTTTGGGTAATCTCAACTTTTTTTTACTTTTTGTTTTATCTTTCATTGGAAAATCACCTCATAATTATTTTTTATTATATCAAAAAAAATAGATATTTTCACTATTTATTGATATTTTTTTTATTATTTGTAAATTTATGGGATTCTATTTAGAATTAAAAAAGGTTTTTGATTGACTAAGGAGTGTAAAATGGGTATAATAATTAATGAGGTTCTTTTTATTTAAAATGAATTTGAGAATATAATAAGGGGGTAAATATCATGTTAGATACATGGGTATGGATAATCCTTATTATTTTGTGTTTAGTTATAGGTTTGGCAGTCGGATATTTTATTAGAGTAAAGACCCATGAGCGTTCTTTTACTAAGACTAAAGAAGAGGCTGAAAAAATTATTGCTTTAGCCGAGGAAGAGGCTGAGAAGAAGAAAAGAGATACTCTTATTGAAGCTAAACAAGAAATTTCTGATTTGAAAAATGAAGCAGATAGAGACATTAAAGAAAGAAAAAGTATTGTTGTTGAATTAGAAAATAAATTAAATCAACGTGAAGATACTTTAGATCGTCGTTCAATTAATCTTGATCGTCGTGAAGAAATGTTGAATGTTAAAGAAAGCAAAATCGATGAAAAGAAAAATGAATTAGAACAACAAAATAATAAGGTAGAAGCTATTTTAAAGCAACAGGAACAAAAGCTTATTGAAATTGCGGGGCTCACAAAAGAAGAAGCCAAAACAATTATTATGGATCGTGTCCATGAAGAAATGAGTACTGAAATTGCAACCTACATTAAGGAAGAGGAAGAGAAGGCTCGTTTAGAGGTTAGAAGCAAGGCTAAAAATATTTTAGCTTTGGCTATCCAAAAGTATGCTGGTGAAACAGCTGGTGAAATGACCGTATCAACTGTATCTTTACCAATTGAGGAAATGAAAGGTCGTATTATTGGTCGTGAAGGTCGTAATATTCGTACTTTAGAATCTTTAACTGGTGTCGATTTGATTATTGATGATACTCCAGAGGCAGTCGTTCTTTCAGGCTTTGATCCTGTTAGAAGGGAAATAGCTAAGCGTTCTTTAGAAATTTTAGTTAGTGATGGTCGTATTCATCCTGCTAGAATTGAAGAAGTTGTTGAACGTTGTCGTGGCGAAGTTGAAATGGCAATTAGAGAAAAAGGTGAGGAAGCTATTTTTAAAACAGGAATTGGTAAAATTCATCCTGACCTAGTTCGGTTAATTGGACGTTTAAATTTTCGTACAAGCTATGGTCAAAATGTTTTAAATCATTCAATTGAAACAGCAATGGTTGCCGGAAAGCTAGCTAGCGAAATTGGTGAAAATGAAATTATAGCTCGGCGGGCTGGTTTACTTCATGATATTGGTAAGGCTGTTGATCATGAGATTGAAGGTTCACATGTTGATATTGGGGTTGAGCTTGCTAAGAAGTATCATGAACCTAAAGAAGTCATTGATGCAATTGCTTCTCATCATGAAGATGTGGCACCAAAAACGATAATTGCTGTTTTAGTAGCTGCAGCTGATGCTTTATCATCTGCTAGACCTGGTGCGAGAAGTGATAGCATAGAAAACTATGCTAAACGACTTGAAAACCTAGAAGCAATTTCTAATAATGTTAAGGGTGTTTCTTCATCCTTTGCAATTCAGGCTGGTAGAGAAGTTAGAGTCATTGTTAATCCTGATGAGGTTGATGATTTATCTACTATTTCAATTGCTCGTCAGATTAAAGAAGAAATTGAAAACAAGCTTTCTTATCCAGGTACAATTAAGGTAACAGTAATTAGAGAAACGAGAGCTGTTGATGTTGCAAAATAAAAAAAATGGGGTGATTAATCATCCCTTTTTTTCAAGAAGGTGAATTATGCGTATTTTATATTTAGGTGATATTGTTGGTGAGGCAACAATAGAAATTTTGAAAAAGCACTTAGACAGTATTAAAAAAGAATGGCGAATTAATTTGGTATTGTGCAATGCTGAAAATGTTACGAAGGGCAAAGGGTTAGCATTTAAGCATTATAAAGAGCTTAAATCGTTAGGAATAGCAGGTATGTCAATGGGCAATCATACTTTTTCTAAATCTGAAATTAAAGATTATCTTGAAGATGCCACAATCTGTATTCCCGCTAATATTAATACAGATTTAGGAAAAAAAGTTTTATATATTAATTATAATAATCAAATTATTGCTTTAGTTAATATGCTTGGTAGAGTATTTTTAAATACGCCACTTAATTGTCCATTTCAAACGATGGATAAACTTTTAGCTGAAATTAAAGCTGATTATATAATTGTTGATTTTCATGGCGAAGCAACTTCTGAGAAAAAAGCTTTCTTTTATGACTATGCTGGTAAAGTTTCAGCTATTGTTGGAACACATACGCATGTTCAAACTGCTGATGCTCAAGTCTATAATAATACTTGTTATATTTCAGATATAGGAATGTGTGGTCCTAAGGATTCAATATTAGGGGATGATATTGAAAGTGTAATTACTCGTTTTAAAACAGGAGTTTTTGAACCACTTTCGGTAGCAAATGGTCCAGACTATCTTCTTGAAGGTGTAATTTTAGATTTAGGTAAAGAAAATAAAATTGAAAGTTTTAGAAAAGTCCTTTAGTTATTATTTCTTTTAATATTTCATATACTCTATTAGAAAGGAGTATTAATTATGGAAATATTGAAAGTATCTACTAATTCTAAACCAACAAGCGTTGCTGGAGCTTTGGCAAATGCTTTTAAGGTCAAAAATCTAGTACAGATGCAGGCTATTGGAGCTGGAGCAATTAATCAGGCAATCAAAGCAGTAGCCATTGCTAGAGGTTATGTTGCTCCTACAGGAAAAGATTTAATTGTTGTGCCAGCATTTTCAGATATATTGATTGAAGGCGAGGAAAAAACAGCAATTAAGCTTATTGTTAAAGCTATATAGTTAATTAAGGGGTTGTAAAAATCTTGGTTTTACAGTCCCTTTTATTTTTTCATTTGAAATATATGTGTTTTTATTATATAATGCCATTTGGTGAGAAAATGAATAAAATTAAATTATCAATGCCATCCTTAAAGGATGCTCGTATGCGTAAAAATAAAAATGTTCCAATTATTAGATATCAATTAGATTCTAAGTATCAAACAATTGGCAAAGATAAAACCTATTACATATTCACTTATGGTTGTCAAGGAAATGAGGCCGATAGTGAAGTTATGGCTGGCATTCTTGAACAAGTTGGTTATACCAAATCAAATGATCCAATGAATTCCGATGTGGTAATTTTAAATACTTGTGCAATTAGAGAAAACGCCGAACAAAGAATTTGGGGTGTATTGGGTCAATTAAAAGGCAGGAAGCGTGAAAATCCTGATATGCTAATTGGTATTGCCGGCTGTATGCCCCAAGAAGAAAAAACTACTAATCGTATTTTAGAGTCATATGATTTTATTGATTTAGTGATTGGTACTCATAATAAAAATCATCTTCCTAAACTTTTATATGAGGCATATATGACCAAAGCTAAAGTGGTTGAAGTAATTTCTAGTGAAGGTGAGATTTTAGAGGATGCTCCTAAGGTTAGAGAATTTCATCACAAGGCTTGGGTTAATATCATGTATGGCTGTGATGAGTTTTGTACCTATTGTATTGTTCCTTATACAAGAGGTAGGGAAAGAAGTAGAGCTAAAGAAGATATCATAAATGAGGTTAAAGAATTAGTTGCTGAAGGCTATTCGGAAATAACATTATTAGGTCAAAATGTTAATGCCTATGGTAAAGATTTAGGTTTGGATTATACTTTTGGTAACTTACTTTATGACCTTGATAAAACAGGCATTAAAAGAATTCGTTATACAACTTCACATCCTCGTGATTTAGATGAATTAACGATGCAGGCTATGCACGATTGTAAAAGTGTTATGCCTCATCTTCATTTGCCTGTTCAATCGGGAGATGATGAAATCTTAAAGAAGATGAATCGTAAATATACTTATGATGAGTATATGAGCAAGATTAATCGTCTAAGAGAGCTAGTTCCAGATTTAGCTTTGACTACTGATATAATAGTCGGCTTTCCAAATGAAACTGAAGAACAATTTGAAAATACGCTTAAATTAGTTCAAAATGCTAATTTTGAAGGTGCTTATACCTTCATTTATTCAAAACGTGAGGGAACTCCGGCTGCTAGTATGGTTGATTTAGTTTCAGAAGAAGAAAAACATAAACGGCTTAATCGTTTAAATGAATATGTCAATGCTGGTTATTTAAAGGGCCATGAGCGTTTCTTAAATCAAGTGGTTGAAGTATTGGTTGATGGTCATTCTAAAAATGGTGAAGGTATGATGTGTGGTTATACCCCTCATTTAAAGCTGACTCATTTTAAAGCAGATGACAATTCTTTAGTTGGTAAAATAGTTAAGGTTAGAATTACGGAAGCCAAAACTTGGTTTATGATTGGTGAACTTTGTGAATAAATTAAAAGCAGAATTTGAAAATTTGCCTCTTGTTAAAAGAATAAAGGAATTAGAACATTTTATTGATAATAATGCTAATCTAAATGCTTTACTTGTTAAGTTAAAAGAAATTCAAAAGAAAATTGTTAATGCAAAAGAATTTAATCAGCCTAAACAACTGGCTATTTATAAAAAAGAATATGATAATGTTTATGCCACAATTTTAGATTTTCCTTTTGTTGAAGAGTATCTAGATTTATTGGAGGAAGCTAATCAAAAATTGCTAGATATTAGCAATATAATTGAAAAAACAATTAATGATAAATTATTAAATTAAGCATCTTTTTTGATGCTTTTTTTGTTGAAAGAAAAAGGGACTTTTGGGTCCCTAAATAATTATCTCTTTCTTCCTAATCCAACTTTATTATAGATTTTAGTAATCTTGCGGTTAGCTAAATAATTTGCATAATCTTTTCCAGCATCTAAGATAGCATCTAATTCTTTGGATTTAATTAAGTCATTGTATTTATCTTGAATGCCTTTTATTTCATTTGCTACTAATTCAGCCAAATCCGCTTTAAACTGAGCATAATTTGAATCAATGTATTTGGCCTCTATATCCTTTATAGCCATGCCTGTAATACAAGAATAAATTGTAAGTAGATTAGATATACCAGGCTTATTTGTTAAATCATATTTGATTTTTGTATCACTATCTGTTACCGCAGATTTGATTTTCTTTTTAATGATATTTAGATCATCAAGAAGACAAATACAGCCTTTTTCATCATCATCGGATTTACTCATTTTTTTAGAAGGATCAGATAGTGATTTAATTTTTTCACCAGTCTTAGGAATATATGGTTCTGGAACAACAAAAGTATCGCCATAAATGTGGTTAAATCTTTCTGCTAAATTTCTTGCCATTTCAAGATGTTGCTTTTGATCAATTCCTACTGGAACTAAATTAGCATCATATAAAAGAATATCAGCTGCCATAAGTGGAGGGTACGTTAAAAGACCAGCTGAAACACCTTGAACCTGTTTAGCTTTCTTATCTTTAAACTGAGTCATTCGCTCAAGTTCGCCTATGTAGCTATTACATTCCATTATCCAACCTAGCTGATTGTGGGCTGGCACTTCTGATTGAATAAAGATATGAGTCCTATTTGGGTCTAATCCACAAGCAATATAAAGTGCAGCAATATCTTTTATATTTTTGCGTAGATTAACTTTGTCCTGTGGTATAGTAATAGCGTGTAGGTCAGCAATGAAAATTAGAATATCGGTATCCTTTAATTCATCCTGTAATTTAACAAAGTTTTTAATAGCCCCTAAATAATTACCTAATGTAAGTGATCCACTAGGCTTAATACCTGAAATTAAACGCATAATATTCCTCCTTAAAAAAATGCGCCCCTAAGTTATAATCAACTTAAGGACGCTAGTTAGCGCGGTGCCACCTTAATTCTGTAAAAACAGCTCTTATCGTATATAAATGTCATAACCCAATTCCTACATTTTTGAGTACTTTCACCATCTACTCATCGCTAAAATTTAAGTTTAATGTAGTACTATAATTAGTATAATTCATATTAGTTTTTTTTTCAAGATTTTTATAGAATTTTAAATTGAATTCGCTATTTACGAAAAAATTTGTTTAATGACAAATCTTTTATTTTTGTCTTTTTAATGATATACTTATAGTAATTTATCAAAAATGGTAAATTGCTTAGCTAAAAATTAGAAGAAGAATAATTTATTCTTAAATTTTACGTATTAAGAGAGATGAGATAAAATGATTGAGCTTAAGAATGTAAGTAAATATTATAGCAATAGTGGTAATGTTACATTAGGTTTAAGAAATATTAATCTATCTTTGCATGCTAATGAGATTGTCGCAATAACCGGCGATTCTGGTGCCGGCAAATCAACATTATTAAATGTTATTACTGGTGTTGACACTTATGAAGAAGGCGAGATTTATTTTTTTGGTAATGAAACATCCTACTTTAATCATGATGATATGGATTTATTCCTTAAAAATAATGTTTCTTTTGTCTTTCAAAATTACAATATCATTGATTCTTATAGTGTGTTAGAAAATGTTATGCTTCCACTTTTATTGTCAGGAAAAACATTAGATGAAGCTAAGACTAAAGCTTTAGAAATTATTGAAAAGGTTGGCTTAAAAAAGCGGGCTCATAACAAAGGAACAAAGTTGTCTGGTGGCGAAAAGCAGCGTTGTGTCATTGCTAGAGCTTTAGCTAGTAATGCCCGAATTTTAGCTTGTGATGAGCCTACTGGTAATCTTGATAGTGAAACAGGTAATGAAATTATCCAATTGATTAAAGAGGTTGCTAAAGATAAATTGGTCTTAATTGTAACTCACAATTATGCTCAGGTTGAAGATATTATCACTAGAAGAATTACGGTTGCTGATGGGGAAATAATTGAAGATGTTTGTTTAAAAGATACACCTGCAGTAGAAGAAATTGGTAATCTAGATTTAGCTGAAAATAAGATGCGTTTTCCTTCTTTTTTGAAATTAGTATTTGAAAATATTTTTTCAACTCCGAAAAAAACAATTTTTTCTTCTCTTGTTCTTATGGTTGTTTCTTTTGTCACCCTAGTTTTATGCCTTTTAGCCTTACAATATTCTTATGAATCTGGTTATAATGAAAATAAAATGTATAATTATCTTTCAAAAGATCGTTTGATTGCTTATGATATTCATCATAATGCTTTGAATAAAGAAGCTTTAGCTAGTGCTCCTACTGATGAATATTATTATAATAGTTTTTATGAGGAAACATCTTTTATTGTTTCGACACATAATAATGTTAAATTTGCAACATGTTATACTAAGCACCAAATGAATTATGAATTAGTACGTGGCGAAGAAATTAATTATAATGATGATGAAATTAATGAATTTATAGCTGTTTTTCCAGCTAGTTATAATTCTAGACAACTATCAGAAATTTATATGTCTTTGAATAAAATGTTTTATTATGGTCCTGAAACTTCATCAAGATATCATTATGAAATCTATTTTGGAAATATGGTTGGTGTGGCACTTTCTGATGAAATATTTGAGCCATATGTTGTCTTAGAAAAAGAACCTCAAAATCTAATATCATTTTTAATCAATAGGATGGCTAACGCCTATTTTGAAACTACTGATGGTGAAATGATTGAAATGTATAGTTCAACGAGCTATATTAGTAGAAAAAGCTATATTTCTTGTCCAACTTATTTAGAGGGTAAATTTAATTATGAATTTTTGATAGGTGATTTATATCCGGTTTCTTATGATTTAGAAATTATCTATGAAGATAGGCTTAGCGCTTATACGCCAACCTTTGTAATTCAAAATGATTTTTTAGAAGGTGAACTTAAGCCAACCTTTGATGAGGTATATGAAGTTTCATTTTATACTAGTAATGTTG
The DNA here is from genome assembly GCA_947589245.1 of uncultured Anaeroplasmataceae bacterium. Taxonomy (GTDB): domain Bacteria; phylum Bacillota_I; class Bacilli_A; order Acholeplasmatales; family Anaeroplasmataceae; genus Pelethenecus. The sequence continues at coordinate 18,038 of CANQBD010000016.1, read as the reverse complement.
ATAAATTGAGGCAGCATTTAAATTCTTATGACATTTCGGTTACTATTCCGGCTCGTTATGAACAAAATACTACTTTAAACTATGTTTATTTATATGTATTTATAGCTCTTATCGTTGTGGCACTCATTTCCTTATTTTTTATTTCTTATGTTGTACTTTCGCGGATTTATGCTTCTAAAAATAAAGATTATGGTATTATGCGAACTTTGGGTATGGTTCGCAACCAACTTAAATGGATGGTTATTTTAGAATTGTCAATAATAGGCTTTTTGTCGGCAGTTCTTTCTTTGGTATTATTTATAATATTGTATTTTGCAACTAATTTATTAACTATGGGCGATTATTTATCTGCTATTTTATGTTTGATATATTTATTGACGATGATTATTTTTTCAATCTTTATTGCTCGAAGATTTAATAAGCGTCTTTATAAATTTAGCATTAATACCACTCTAAAAGGCGAGGTGGCTAGAAATGATTAAATTAAATAAAATAAATAAGTATTATCTTAAAAATAAAGAAAATGAAATTCATGTTATTAATAATGTTTCATTAGAATTACCTGATACAGGTTTAATCTCTTTTTTAGGACCTTCTGGTTCTGGTAAAACAACACTTTTAAATGTTATAGGCGGTCTTGATAGTGCCAAAGGTAGCTTTCAATATAATGATATTGTGTTTGAAAACTATAATATGAATAAAGTAGATGCTTTTAGAAGAAAAAATATTGGTTATGTTTTTCAAAATTATAATCTTTTGTTAGAAGAAACAGTATATGATAATTTGGCTATTTCGTTAGAAATGCTTGGTATTTATGATAAGGAAGAACAGAATAAGCGTATTGAATACACTTTAAACGCTGTTGGCATGTATAAGTATCGTAAAAAAAGAGCGTTTGCTTTGTCTGGTGGTCAACAACAAAGAGTAGCTATCGCCAGAGCTTTAGTTAAAAAAACAAAGATAATTATAGCCGATGAACCAACCGGTAATCTTGATAGTGAAAACACCATTGAGATTATGAATATCTTAAAAAAAGTATCTGAGAGCTCTTTAGTTCTATTGGTAACTCATAACGAAGAGGTTGCTAACTTTTATTCTGATTTAGTATATCGTTTAAAGAATGGTCAAATATTAGAAGCTTATAAGCCTGATAGTAATGGAACTTTAGAACGTAATGCATCAAATATTTTATATTTAAAAGATTATGATTTAATAAAAGATAGTAATGAAGCTTTTGATATTTCTTTTTATTCTAATGCTAAAGGACCTAAAATAGAGCTTAAAATTGTTGAGCGGAATGGAACATTTTACTTAGAATCTAATCAAAAGATTAAATTGGTTGTTGAAAATGAAATTCAAATGGTAGATGCTCATTATGAAGCTATGAATGTTGAAGATGTAAAAGAATTTGATTATGATACATCTTGGTTTAAAGAAGAAGGTAAAAAAGGTTTCTTATTAAAAAGAATTGGAATCAATTTTAAAAAAAGCTTTGATAAGATGCGTTTTGCAACTAAGCGAACAAAATTTTTAAATTTTGCTTTTGTAATTTTAGGAATTTTATTGGCAATTTGTGCAATTGGTTTTGCTAATTATTCAGTTATTGATGAATCCCAATTATGTGCAGATTCTAACTATTATCAAGTATATACGGATGGCTATACTTCATATTATGACATTCAAGATGCCTTACATAGTTCAGCACTCAGTGGTGATATTTATGACGTTGAAACGCCAATTCAGAAGACATACCATATTCAAACTGTCGTCAATTTAAATGAACAGGTTGATGAATATTTATCTTTAAGCGTTATAGGTTGTCAAGAAGGCAATAATTTAGCTTTGGTTTGTGGTAGGACTCCTCAGAAGAAAGAAATTGTTATCAGTCGTAATTTAGCTGATAAATTAATTGCTAGATATCCTAATTTTTATCATGATTATCAAGCTTTAATCGCTGAACCACTTGAAGATTTTGCTGGTGATATTTATACTATTGTGGGTGTTACAAAATCAACTTCAAATCTATCTTATTTAAATGATAGCGACTATGTGGCTAGTTTTTCATATTTAAATAGGAATTCATTAAATATGAGTATGCCACTAGCTGCAGGTGGCGATAATGATACGGAAAGAGAGTATTATAAATATCGTTATTATAATGATGAAAATGCTTATGAAAAAAGCTATGAAATAATAGCAGGTGAGGATTTAACTGATTTATCAAAGGATATACCTTATATCCTATTACCAGAAAATTTTACGCCATACGGCAATGGTACTATTGATCCAACGAGTTTGATTGGTCAAGAAGTATTTTTTGGAACGGGTAGTTTTGGCGACATTATTTATATTTGTGCCGGAGTTTATAAAATGAAGTATTTTGCAACTCAAGGGAATGAAATTATAGCTATGGGAAGTAATTTAATTCAATCAAATTATTTGGATAGTGGTGAAAGTTTCAATTATAATGATCATTATATAGTTGCAGGAAGAGCCGCAAGTAATTATGATGAATGTGTTGTTTCAATTTATTCTGGTTTTAATATTGGTGAAGAATTTTCGGGGATTAAAGTGGTTGGTAAATATAATGCTCCTATGGATATTTTAGAAAAGGTTATTTTATATCACAGAGATTATGTTGTTTTAAAATGGGCAGATGAGATTTGGTTTAGAATTGACAATCGTAATAATCTTGAAGTAAATATTGATCAATTAAGGCTTTCGGATGAAGAAAATATCAATGTTTTAAACGTATATAATGCTCAAGCAGAACCATTAATTAATGAACAACAATCTAAAATGATGATTTTTGGTATTTTTTCTTTTAGTTTGATTCTTTGTATTACGATATTCATTTATTTTATGATGCGTAGTAAAATGATTTCAGATATTTATTCTATTGGGGTTTATCGTAGTCTTGGTGTTCAAAAGTCAAAAATATATATGCAATTCTTAAGTGATATTTTAGTTACGATAACTTTAACTTCTTTAATTAGCTATTTGTTGACTATTTTCGTTTTTAATACTATGGCAAGTAGTTTAAATTCTTTACTTTCAGCTAGTGTTTTAAGAAGTAGTGGCTTAATCACATTATATGGGGTATTGTTACTTTATGCTTTAAATGTTATTTTTGGTTTATTGCCAATTTTCCTTTTAATGCGAAAAACTCCGGCTCAAATAACGGCTAAATATGATATATAGAAGGAGAAGAGAATTATGAAAGAGATATTTTTTCATTCCTGGCCTAGATATTTAAGTTGTCTTATCTATGGTATCTTAATTTTAGTAGTATATAATTGTTTAAGAAATTGGGTCGACCTTGTCAATTATATGGATGCTTTGTTCATTGCCGGCTTTTCACTATTATGTATTGGTGGTTTGAGTATTGTTAATTATTTTGGCGGGTTTGATATATATACTTATATGTTTGCTAAAAGGGGAGCTAATGGTCAGAAGCCATCGCTATATGAATATTCTATGGACAAGAAAGAACAAAGAAAAAAGCAAAAATTTAAATTCATTCCATACTTGGTTTTTGCCGCATTTTATATCATTATTTCGGGCATTTTAATGTTTTTTGTTTTATAAAATCCCCTTTTTTTCAAAAAAAATACTTTAAAATGGTCAAAAAGCAAAATAGAAAACGTTTACAACATATTTTTTCAAATATTTTACTTGAAAATTAGCATTATGCTAGTATAATAATAACAAAGAAAATCGGGAGGAGTGTCTTTAAGCTGGGCAAGATTCTTAAAAACTACTTCTGATTTTTTTATAATTTAGTCTTTAGAAAGAAGAGGGAAAAATTATGAAGAAAAGTAAATTAGTAGCTTCATTAGCTCTTACTGGTGTTTTAGCTTTAGGCTTAGCATCATGTAAAGAAGGCGAAACAGCAAGCTGGCACTATGAAGATTATGAATTCGTAGATTCAACAGCTACTGCAACAGCTGCAACTACTGGTCGTGCTGTTAGTTATGTCGAAAAAAGTTATGAAGAAAGAGCAGAAATTTTAGGTTTACTAGAAGAATATGCAATGAAAAACACTATTCAAGGTTTAGTTTTATACGATGATGGTGGTTATGCAAAGTATTCTGACCGTGTTCAAATTCCAACAGCTGTAAAGAAAAATGCTGATGATACCGATCAGACAATTGCTGGTACAGTACAGCATACATATATCACTGGTTATGGCTTTGGTATTCAATCAGAAGGTACATTAGTTGGTGAATCAAAAGATACAGTTGAACCAACTTACCTACATACTTATGAAACTGAAGATCCAGCCACATTAAATTATATGGATGATAAAGGTTCTGTAGTTGGTGGATATCAACCATTTGTTGCTAGTAGTTATTTTGATGCTAAGATGAATGCAACTGGCGATGGTTATGAATGGTTCCCTTCAACTGCAACTGAAGCAAATGTAGTTGATGGCAAGGTTAGACCTATACCTTTAGATACAAATGGTTCACCTGTTGCTAACGCAAATTATCAAACAATGGCTAATAAGTATCGTATTTATCTTAGAACTGGTTCTGATTTTACATACGCTACTTTAACTACAAATGCTAACTTAACTAAGTATAATGGTCGTGAGGTTGCTATCGAAGATTATGTAACTCCATGGAAGCAATTATATACTGCAGCCAATGGTCTTGCCCGTGGCGCAGAAAACTTAGAAGGTGCTAGTGCAATTAAAGGTATGGCTGCATATTATAACGCATCTGGTGATGGTGTAAATGAAGATGCATGGAAAAAGGTTGGTATTAAGAGTGGTTCAGATACTACTGGTGCTTATCTAGATTTTGAATTTATTACTCCTTGTACTCCATTCTATGCAATGTATTATTTATCAAGTTCATTATATGCTCCAATTCCACAAGCATTCTTAGATGATATCGGTGGTATTAAAATTTGGGGTTCATTTAATGAAGATAAGACTTTAACTCCTGTTGATACAACATTATCAAGTGGTGTATATGTTGTTCAAGCATGGCATACAGATCAAGATTTCATTTTCAAGAATAATACAAGCTTGAATCCAGATGTTAAGGGTGGTGCAAATCGTTACACTTTACCTGGTTTATATGTTAAGATTTTAACAGCTGCAAAAACTGATCCACTAGCTGCTTGGAACGAATTCCAAGCTGGTCATATTGATTCTTGTGGTATTCCTTCACAAAAGGTTAAAGAAGGTGAAATCAATACTGCAGGTACTCAACAAACAGGTGGTAGTTCAACTACTAAGTTAAACTTAAATACTTGTACACCAGAAGAATGGGAATATTTATTTGGTACTAATGGTACTATTACTCAAACTCCTGAGAGTCAATATTGGGATTTAAAACCTGCTATGAGTAATGAAGATTTCGTTTTAGGACTTAGCTGGGCTTTAAATCGTACAGAATACGCTCAAAAGCGTGGTGTTACTCCTTCTTTAAATTATTTCTCTGATAATTATTTAATTAATCCAGAGGATGGTGTTTCTTATAACACTACAGAAGCTCATAAGAAAGCAATGGATGCTGTTTATGGCGAAGGTTGGGAATACAATTTTGGTTTTGATTATGATAAAGCTGTAGATTACTTTAAGAAGGCAGCTACTAAATTATTAGCAGATGGTTCTTATAAAGCTGGCGATACAATTGAAATTGAAATTTGCTGGCAAGCAGAAAGTCAAATCCAAACTTCAGGTGAAGATATTGCTAAGTACTTACAAGATGCATTCAATGATCCAGAAGTATGTAACAATCAATTAACATTAAAGGTTAATAATATTGCTGTTGTTGAATGGTCAGATGTTTATTATAACAAGATGATGGTTGGTCAATTTGATATCGGTTTTGGTGGTATTTCTGGTAATTCATTTAACCCAATCAACTTCATGGAAGTATTAAAGAGTGATAACTCTTCAGGCTTCACATTAAACTGGGGTCCAGATACTAATGCAGATCCAAGTATCCAATATGACGGTCATAATTACACATTTGATGCTTTATTCCAAGCAGCAGATACTGGTTGTGTTGTTGATGGTAATGGTGCATTAGCAAAGACATATGATGCCGCCTTAGCTAAGAACGTTAGAGATGAAGAAACTGGTGGACGTACAGTTGAAATCAAATTTGCTGCTTCTAATATTCCAAATGTTGTTCAAACAAGTGTAGCAGCTGTAGTTGTATGCTGGTATTCAGGTGAAGAATATGATGAAGTAAAAGTTGATTTTGAAGTTGTAGGTGATACACTTGTACTTCATTTATCTCAAGAACTAGTTGAATCATATCAAGGTTCAGTAGGATTTGATATTTACTTCGAAACTTTAGTTAGTGGTTCTGAAGAACCTACAGAAAGCTTAGTTTCTCTTTATTCAGATTTCCCTGTTTGGGAATAATAATTAGGAAGTTAATTTCCAAAACAAGTTTTAGGGTTGGTTGGAGTTATTTAACCAACCCTTATTTGTTCATTTATAAAAAATAAAAAAGGAGTGTTATAATGTGGAGATATGTGCTTAAAAGAGTAGCTCTGGCTGCCGTTACAATGGTCATAATTCTTTCATTAACCTTTATTTTGATGAAACTTTTGCCTTTTCAACGCCCAGTTGGAAATGAAAAGACGATGCTTGCATATTATTTAAGTCAAACGCAAAAAGGTTATGTAGCTGATTTTAGAGCCCCAAAAAATGATTATGGTGAATTATTATGGCAATATGTAGATACTTCTAATAAAAAACATTTTTTCTATCAAACACCAGTTATGCAACAATATTTTGCTTGGTTAAAAGGTATTTTTACTGAATGGGATTGGGGTACATCTACTTATATTTCTCCAAATGTCAGTGCAATTTCTATTATTGGTGAAAGACTACCAACCACAATTTCTATAAATATCTTATCTGTTATTGTTTCAGTACCTTTAGGTATTGCTTTAGGTATTTGGGCTGCTTTAAAGAAAAACAAGCCTACAGATCATATTATTTCAACAAGTGTTATGATTTTTATTTCAATTCCAAGCTTTGTATTAATAACAATATTGATGTGGATTTTCTGTTATAATTTACAGTGGTTGCCAACTCAATGGCCTTCTCCACTTGCGCCTAGTTCGCAAAAAGCGTTGGGTTTTATTTTGCCGGTAGTGTGTTTATCATTTGGTTCTATTTGTGGTTATGCTCGTTTTGTTCGTGCAGAATTATGCGAAGTTATGTCAAGTGAATATTTATTGCTTGCTAGAACTAAAGGCTTAACTAGACGTCAAGCTATTTTGCGTCATGCTTTAAGAAATGCCATGGTTCCTATTGTTCCATCTATTTTAGCGGAATTTATTAGTATTTTAGGTGGTTCCATGATTCTAGAAAACCTTTATGGTATTCCAGGTATTGGGCGTTTATTCGTAACAGCTATGGGTCAAAATGACTATAATGTGTTGTTCGTTGATATGGCTGTATTTACATCAATAGGTTTATTAGCTGGTATTGTACTAGATCTTTCTTATGGATTTATTGATCCAAGAATCAGAATGGGGGCGAAGAAATAATGGAAAAAGAATTAAAAGCATTAGATGCCCAAGGTCAAGAATTTGTCTTATCTACAGATGATTTTTCATTGGTTCAATCAGATGTCAAAATTCATGACCAAAAATTTGAATCTAAGCCTACAACATTTATTAAAGATGCTTTCAAAAGATTCTGTAAGAATAAATCTTCAGTTGTTGCAGCTATTATCATTGGTATTATCGTTTTAATGTCACTTATTGTGCCACTATGTATTCCTTATGATACAGAAGGGCCTCATCCATCTGAAACTTTTATTGAACCTAAATTATTTGAAGCAGGAACAGGTTTCTGGGATGGTACAAAAAATATAACAGGTATTGCCTATGATGAGGCTAATGAAGTACCAATGGGTGATTTTAAGAAAGAAGCCATTGTTTCTATTACTGTTTATGAAGTTGATGGAATAAAATTATGTGATTTCGTATATGACACCTATGCAGATAAATATGGTGTTGTGGCAATGGAAGTTCCTAATACTTATTTAAATCGTTATATTGCTAATGGCTGGATGAATTTGGATTCAAATGAAGGTCCAAGCAGCTTTGAACGCTTAGATGATCAATGTCCAATTATGGAAATTATTGATACTTCAGGTTCTAAGGTTTTAGCAAAAGTATCACTATATCGTTATTTAGGATATTCAAGTATGCCTCTCCATTTATTTGGTACTGATGGTACAGGGCGTGACCTTGTAAAACGTGCTTTCATTGGTTTACGTTATTCATTAGTATTTGCAATTGTAATTGCTGCTATTTGCTTTTTATTTGGTCTTGTTTGGGGATCAGTTTCCGGTTATTTTGGTGGCAATGTCGACTTATTAATGGAACGTTTTATGGATATCTTAGGTGGTGTACCTATGATTATTGTTGTTACTCTATGTCGTTTACATCTCGGTGATGATTTGTGGGTATTTGGTATGGCTCTATGTCTAACAGGCTGGATGGGGACAGCTTCACGTACTAGAACACAATTCTATCGGTTTAAAGGTCGTGAATATGTCTTAGCATCACGTACATTAGGTGCATCTGATAGAAGATTAATTTTCCGTCATATTTTACCAAACGCTTTAGGTACTATCGTAACATCAACTGTCTTGATGATCCCAAGTTTAATCTTTACTGAAGCAAGCTTAGCTTATTTAGGTTTAGGTTTACAAGGCTCATCATCATTTGGTGCATTATTAAGTGATAATCAAGTTTACTTAAAAACTCAACCAGCATTGATTTTATTCCCAGCTGTAATCATTTCTTTATTAATGATTTCTTTCAACTTATTTGGTAATGGTTTAAGAGATGCCTTAAATCCATCATTGAAAGGAAGTGATTAGAATGGCTGAAAAAATCTTAGAAGTTAAAGATTTAAAAATTAATTTTAAGACTGATCATGGTGTTGTTCAAGCTGTTCGTGGTGTTTCCTTTGATCTAGAACGTGGAGAAACACTTTGTATTGTTGGTGAATCTGGTTCTGGTAAATCAGTTACTTCTAAAGCAATTATGGGTATTTTAGCCAATAATGCAGTAGTTGTAGATGGAAGTATTACTTATCAAGGCGAGAATCTTTTGGAAGTTTCTGAAGAGGAATTCCATAAAATTCGTGGTCATAAAATTGGTATGATTTTCCAAGATCCGCTATCAAGTTTGAACCCAATTGTTCGTATTGGTAAGCAAATTACGGAAGCAACTTTAATTAATTCTGATAAGCTAAAGCAAATGTATGAAGAGTTAATTTCTAAAGAATTGACAGCATATAAAAATACTATTGCAAAAAGAAATATTTTAGTTGCAAAAGAAAAAGAAAAATATGAAACTTTACGTTCTCAAAAGGAATCTTTATTAAAAAATAAAGAAACTTCTGGGGAAGTGAAGAATCAAATTAAACAAGAAATAAGAGATGCCAAAGCATTATGCCAAAGCAATGTTGCAAAGTTTAATGCTGATGCTAAAGAAAAACTTGTTCCTTTAAAGGCGGCTTTAAATGAGAAAAAGGCTTTTGCTAAGACTGAAGTTGCAGCTTATAAAAAGCGAATTACAGAGGAACATCAAGCAAAGCTTGCCTATTTAAATGAAAAATATCAACAAGCCTTAGCTGAAGATAATAATAATGTATCTATTCAGGAAAAGAAAGATGCACTTAGTAAAGAATATGAAGCTGAGCTAGCAAAAGCAGCTTCAAAAGAAGAAAAGCAAGCTTTAAAGAAAAAATATGTCCAAAATCTTCAAGAATACTTATTGACTACTAAGTCTGGAAAATTAGCTAAAGAAATTGAAGATGAAAAGATTGATTATGTTAACAAATTAAGAATTACAAGAAAAGAAGCCAAGAGAAAGGCGCTTGAAATAATGTCAGAAGTAGGTATTCCTCTTCCTGAAAAACGTTTTAGACAATATCCATTTGAATTTTCAGGTGGTATGCGTCAACGTATCGTTATTGCGATTGCCTTAACTGCAACTCCTGAAATTTTAATTTGTGATGAGCCTACAACCGCTCTAGATGTAACAATTCAAGCTCAAATTCTTGAGTTAATTAAGAAGATTCAAAGAGAACGTAATATTGCTTGTATCTTCATTACTCATGATTTAGGTGTAGTTGCAAATATGGCTGACCGAGTTGCTGTAATGTATGCCGGTAAGATTGTTGAGTATGGCAAATCAGAAGAGATTTTCTTTGAACCAAAGCATCCATATACTTGGGCATTATTATCAAGTATTCCTGATGTTGATAGCAAGGAAAGACTAGAAGCTATTCCTGGCACGCCACCAGATATGATTTATCCACCTAAGGGTGATGCCTTTGCCTTACGTAGTAAATATGCAATGAAGATTGATTTTGAGCATGAGCCACCTTTTTTCAAGATTAGTGATACTCACTATGCGGCAACTTGGTTATTACATCCAAATGCTCCAAAGGTTGAAATGCCAAAAATCGTTTCTGAGCGTATTAAGAATGCTTTAGCTGGTGAAACTTTAAACGAACCTGTCAAGGAAGAAAAGAAACCTACTACTAAGAAGAGTAGTACTGCGGCAAAAGCTTCTACAGGAACTACTAAGAAGGTTGCAAGTAAATCTGGCGGAACTAAGACTGCTGCCAAGAAAACAGCTAGTCCTAAGAATTCAAATAAAAAAGTAAAGGGGGCTTCTTTAGATGAGTAATCGTAGAAAAGATGGTGACTTCAATTTAGATGAAGAACTAAGAAGTAAAATAGCTGCTAACGAAGAAGCTAAGCCTTTTGCTGATGAATATGAAGATGCAAAGAAAATAGAATCTGATGTTGAAGAAGAATTCAATTCAATTGAAAATGAGTATAGTATTCATCCACGTTTAAAAAGAAGACCTGAATTAATTAAAAGTGATATTTTATTATCTGTTAGAAATTTAAAACAATTCTTTTTCTTTGGTAGTGGTCCAAGTCGTACTAAATTAAAAGCAGTTAGTAATGTCTCATTTGATGTTCATAATGGTGAATGTTTCGGTATAGTAGGTGAATCTGGTTGTGGTAAAACTACAACAGGTAGATCTATTATTAAATTATATGAAATCACCTCAGGATCAGTATATTATAAAGGCTATCGTATTTCAGCTGGTAATCGTTGGAATCGAAAGGAAATTAAATATACAAGGATTCGTTTAAGACAAAAATTAAAAGCTTTACAAGAAGAAAAAAATTTAGAATTAAGTAAGCTAACTCCAGGTGCTGCTGATTATGAAACTAAAGTCAATGAAATAAAAGCTAAATATGAACATGAAGTAACAGCAGCTAAGAAATTTGCGATGAATATTGTTAGAGTTCAACGTGAAAAGATTAGACAAATTCGTTTTGATAATCATCATGTTCCTCGTAAACTTGTCAATGAGATTCAAATGATTTTCCAAGATCCTGTTGATTCTCTTGATCCTCGTATGACAGTTGAAGATATTATTCAAGAAGGTTTAAAAATTCAAGGCTTTAGGAATAAGGAAGAAAATCATAAAAAGGTTGTAGAAATGCTTGAAAAGGTTGGCTTAGTTGCTGATCATGCATCTCGTTATCCTCATGAATTCTCAGGTGGTCAACGTCAACGTATTGGTATTGCTCGTGCCTTAGTAATGAATCCAAAGCTTTTGATTTGTGATGAACCTATCAGCGCCTTAGATGTTTCAATTCGTGCTCAAATTATTAACCTTTTAAATGACTTGAAAGAAGAACTTGGTTTAACAATTATATTCATTGCTCACGACTTGAGTGTTGTTAAATATTTCTGTGATCGAATTGCTGTTATGTACTTTGGTAAAATTGTAGAATTAGCGAATAGTGATGAATTATTTAAAAATCCTCTTCATCCTTACACTAAATCTTTATTATCAGCAATTCCAAAGCCAAATCCTTTAACGGAAAAGACTCGTCAGCGTATTGTTTACAATCCTCAAGAGGTTCATGACTATTCTGTTGATAAGCCAGAATTAAAGGAAATTAAGCCTGGTCATTTAATTTATTGTAATAATGCTGAATTTGAAAAATATAAAGGTGAGCTTAAAGACTAATTAGCAAAAACTCAGTAAATACTTTAAATAGTTTTTATTGAGTTTTTTATTTTGTTATAATCCAGGTTTTTTCTTGATAAATTCTTGAATTTTGCTATAATAATATAAGAGAAAAGAGGTATAGTTATGTCTAGTTTATTAGATTTAGCAAATTTAATATTTCCTGATATTAAGGAGACAGTTGCTGATTTAGAGAAAAGATACCCTAAAAGAAATCTTCCAGAAGGTGCTATGGTAACAAGATTTGCTCCATCTCCTACAGGATTTTTACATACTGGTAGTTTATTTACCTCCTTAGTTTCTTCTTATTTGGCTAAACAAAGTAAGGGTGTTTTTTATATTCGTTTAGAGGATACTGATACTAAGCGTGAAATTGCTGGTTCTGGTGAATCTTTGATTGAACAGCTAAAAGTCTTTGATGTTATACCAGATGAAGGCTATATCTCTGATACTTTAGAAATAGGTAATTATGGTCCTTATAAACAATCGAAAAGAGCAGCAATATATAATGTGGTTATTAAATATTTAATTTCAATTGGTCGAGCTTATCCTTGTTTTTGTACAGCTGAAGAATTAGCCACTTTACGAGCAGAACAAGAAAAAAACAAGGTCACTCCTGGCTATTATGGTGAGTATGCTATCTATCGTAATTTGCCTGTTGATGAGGCTATGGCTAAAATTAAAGCTGGTGTTCCTTATGTCATTCGTTTTAAATCAATGGGTAATCACAATAATAAAGTTTTTTTTCATGATGAAATCAAAGGTGATTTAGAACTTACTGAAAATGATCAAGATATAGTCATTTTAAAATCAGATGGATTACCTACTTATCACTTTGCTCATTTAGTTGATGATCATTTTATGCATACAACTCATATCACAAGAGGTGAGGAGTGGTTATCTAGCTTACCTATTCATTTAGAGTTGTTTGATACTATGGGCTTTGAAAGACCAAAGTATGCTCATTTACCTGTAATAATGAAAGTAGAAAATGGCAATCGTCGTAAGCTTTCGAAGCGTAAAGATTTAGAGGCTGCTGTTAGTTATTTCTTGGAACAAGGATATCCTAAATATGGCTTTATTGAATATTTATTAACTATTGCCAACTCTAATTACGAAGCTTGGCGGGAAGCTAATTTAGATAAAGATTTTCATGAATTTGTGTTAACATTTGAGAAGATGTCTTTAGATGGTGCATTATTTGATATTGAAAAGGTTGCAAGTATATCTAAAGAGCGTTTAGCGTTTAAAAAAGCTAAAGATTTAAAGGAAGAGGTCAAGAGCTGGGCTCAAACTTATGATGTAGATTTTTATAATCACATTGTTAAAGATGAAGAATATTTTACTTCAATTTTAAATATCGAAAGAGAAAAAGAAAAACCTCGTAAGGACTATGCTAAATATTCTGATATTTATCCAATAATTTCTTTCTTTTATGATGATGTTTATGCTGCCATCGACAAACGTAGTTTAGAATGGAATCCCAATATTGCTAGGGCTGATATTAGAGCTGTTTTATTGGATTACACTCAAAACATTGATTTGAATTTAACTGAGGAAGAATGGTTTGCCTCAATTAAAGAATTGGCTGTAAGACATGGCTTTGCTGATAATGTTAAAGAATGGAAAAAGAATAAGGAAGCCTTTAAGGGTCATGTTGGTGATGTTTCTGAATTTTTAAGAATTGCCTTAGCAGGTAGGAAAAATTCCCCAAATCTTTATTATGTCATGCAAATTTTAGGTAAGGATAAGGTTATTGATCGTATCAAAACAACTTTAGCATATATTTAAGATAATACTTGTTATGAAAAGTATTTTTTGGTATAATGCATTTGTTTAAATTATTATTAGGAGTAGGCGTATGAAGAAATTATCATTTGTCTTTGTAATTTTCATGTTAATATTTTTAGTGAGCTGTAGTGGTGGTGGAAATTCTCGCTCTATTATTGTCGATGAACCAGCAACTGAAATATATGATGCTTTAAACTTAGATTCTGTAAAGAATGGTGTAGTATTAAATGGGTCTGTCGATAAAACCACAGCTTATAGTCAAGTTAATATTGCTGAAAATACGTTTGAATCTTTATTTTATGATGTTATCGAATTAGATGATTATTTGAACGATCGTTTTAAATCTTTAAGTGTTAAGGTATTATTTTTTAACGGCAATATTCCTTCGGATGATGCATTAAGCTTTTTGGATGTTATGAATAGTGCAGAATATGGGTTATCAGAATATTGTCATATTGAGCAATTTTCTACTGATGGTGTTAGCCTATTTGGTAAATTAGCTTTAAGTCAACAAGCCAATGTACCTGAAAATTATGAAGTAAAAGCTGGTGATGCAACTAATCTTGTCGTTGTGTATCTTCCAACTTATTGTATCTATAGTGATGGAAATCAAATATATACAAAAGTATTTTTAATGGTACCAGTATATTATATTTTTACCTATGCTTCTTTAACAAATAATTATACTTCAAACTTAAAAAAATATAAGGTTGAATTAGTTGATGGTGTATTACCATCTGCAGAGGCTACGGAATAGAATAAATAAAGGAAATTGTTAAAATACAGTTTCCTTTTTGTTTTACAAAAAATTACTTGCAATAATGTCTAAAATGTGATATTATATCAAAGGCACAAAATACACATATTCTTGGAGTTGGTCGTCGTGTGCAAGTTTATTTGATGGAGGCTGACGTTGAAGAGGATAGAGGACAAAAACAAAAATAAAAAGGAGAAAATAAAAAAATGTCTGAATCAGTAGTTTCAATGAAACAATTATTAGAGTCTGGTGTTCATTTTGGACATGCAACTCGTAGATGGAATCCCAAAATGGCTAAGTATATTTTTACAGCTAGAAATGGTATTTACATCATTGATTTACAAAAGACAGCAAATGAAATTGAAAATGCTTATGCTGCCTTATTAGAAATCGCTAAAAATGGTGGTCGTGTATTATTTGTAGGTACAAAGAAGCAAGCTCAAGAGGCTGTAAAGGAAGAGGCAGCTCGTTCTGGTCAATTCTATGTAAATCAGAGATGGCTAGGTGGTACTCTTACTAACTTTAAGACTATCAAGAAGAGAATTGCTAAGTTACATGACTTATATAAAATGGAAGAAAGCGGTGCTTTTGAAAAGTTACCTAAAAAAGAGGTTATTAATCTAATAGCTGAACGCGATAGATTAGAAAAGTTCTTAGGTGGTATTAAAGATATGCAAAAGCTTCCTGATGCTTTATTTATCGTTGATCCACGTAAGGAACGTAATGCTATATTAGAAGCTCGTAAGTTAAACATTCCTGTATTTGGTATTGTTGATACTAACTGCGATCCTGATGATGTAGATTATGTTATTCCTGCAAATGATGATGCAATTAGAGCTGTTAAGCTTGTTACTTGGGTAATGGCTAATGCTGTTATTGAAGCTAATGGTGGTGTTGTTGAAAAGTTCAGTGAACCTGAAGAAGTTGATTTAAACGAAGAAATTGCCAAAGAAAAGGTTACTCCAACTAAGGACACTCCTAAAGCTAAGAAGCCAGCAGCCAAAAAACCAGTTGCTAAGAAGGAAGCTTCAGTTAAGGCTGAAGAAGCTCAAGTAGAAGAAGTAAAAGCTGAATAATTGATTGGAGGAATTATAAAATGGCAAATATTACAGCCGCAATGGTTAAAGAATTACGTGAAAAGACATCTGCTGGTATGCTAGATTGCAAAAAGGCTCTAGATGCGACTAATGGCGATATGGAAAAAGCTGTAACTTGGTTACGTGAAAAGGGTATTGCCAAAGCCGTTAAGAAAGAAAGTGCAGTTGCTGCAGAGGGTTTATGTTCTTATGCAATTAATGGTAACAAGTGTGTTGTATTTGAGTTGAACTCTCAAACAGACTTTGTTGCTCAAAATGAAAAGTTTTTAAACTTGCTTGAACAAATTGGTCAAGTTTTAGCTAATGCTAATGTTAATAATACTGAAGATGCTTTAAATGTTGATGTTAATGGTAAAACATTAGGTACTGTTATTTTAGAAGCATCTGGAGTTATTGGTGAAAAGATTACTCTTCGCCGAGTAAATGTTATTACTAAGAATAGTGATGAAGTATTTGGAGCTTATAAGCACATGAAGGGTAAGATTGTTACTATTGCTACTATTAAGGGCAATGATGATGTTGTTGCTAAGGATATCGCAATGCATGTTGCTGCTTTAAATCCTAAGTATGTATCTAAGAATGATGTTCCTGCTGAGGTTATTGCTCAAGAAAGAGAAATCATTTTAGCAGCTGCTTTAAATGAAAATGCTCAATCTGCTAAACCAAAGCCTGAAAATATTGTTGCTGAACGTATTGTTCCTGGTCGTTTAGAAAAAAATTTAAAAGAGATATGCTTATTGTCACAAGCATTTGTTAAAAATCCTGATCAAACTGTTGAAGCTTATATCAATGGTGCTAAATCTCAAGTTGTTTCTTTCGTTAGATTAGAAGTTGGCGAAGGCATTGAGAAAAAGGTAAATGATTTTGCAGCTGAAGTTGCAGCACAATCAGCAGCTTTCAATAAGTAATTATTTAAGGGAGGCTACTGATAGGCCTTCCTTATTTTTATAGAAAGGGGAATAAGGAATGTATAAACGTGTTTTATTAAAAATGAGTGGTGAAGCTATTAAAGGTGATACACCTTATGGTATAGATTCAAAAACTGTTCAATCTATTGCTACCCAAATTAAGTCTGCTCATGATTTAGGAGTGGAAATTGGGATTGTTGTAGGTGGCGGTAATATCTGGCGAGGTAAAACTGCCTCAGAGCTTGGGATGGAAAGAGCTCAAGCTGATTATATGGGAATGTTAGCTACAGTTATGAATGGTCTTGCTGTCCAAGATGCCTTAGAACAAATTGGAGTTCCAACGCGGGTTCTATCAGCCTTAGCTATTAATGAGGTAGCAGAACCATATATTAGAAGACGGGCGATTAGACATCTAGAAAAGGGACGGGTCTGTATTTTTGTTGGCGGCTTGGGTTCACCCTATTTTTCAACAGATACAGCCTGTGTTTTAAGAGCTACTGAAATTGGAGCAGAGATAGTTTTAATGGCTAAAAATAAAACAGAGGGTGTTTATGATTCTGACCCTAGAACTAATCCTAAGGCTAAGCTTTATGATGAACTTACTTTCTCTGAAATTTTAGCTAAGGATTTAAAAGTAATGGATTCAACTGCTGCTTCATTATGCAAGGATAATGGGTTAAGTCTAATTGTCTTTAATATGAATGTTGATGGCAACATTGTTAGAGCTGTCAAGGGTGAAAAGATTGGTACCCTTGTCAAAGTTACAAAATAATTTTTGAAGGTGATTTTATGGAAGAATTAGATATGGTACTTTTAGAAGCTGAGGATAAAATGGATAAAGCCTTAGCTGCTTATGAAAAGGAACTTACAACTGTTAGAACAGGTCGGGCAAATCCAGCTTTATTGGATACAATTTCAATTGAGTATTATGGCGTTATGACTCCTTTAAGACAAGTTGCTTCAATTACAATTCCTGAAGCTAATCAATTATATATAAAGCCTTATGATAAGTCAGTTTGTAAGGATATTGAAAGAGCAATTTTAGCTTCTTCTTTAGGCTTGACTCCCCAAAACGATAGTAATGGTATTAGATTAATTCTACCTCAGATGACTGAGGATCGAAGACGAGAACTTACTAGATCTGTTGGCAAACTTGAAGAACAAGCTAAAGTGGCAATTAGAAATGTTCGTCGTGATAGTAATGATGAAGTTAAAAGGTTAGAATTACCAGAGGATGCTTGTAAGGCAGCTTTAGATGATATTCAAAAGCTTACTGATTCTAAGATAGTTGTCATCGAAGAATTAACCGCTAAAAAGAATAAAGATTTAATGTCAATCTAAATAGGCCCTTTAACTTTTTAGGGGGTCAAGGGGGAATGGGGTATTTACCAAATTAGGGGGTACCCTATTTACCAAATTGT
>CANQBD010000015.1 GCA_947589245.1 uncultured Anaeroplasmataceae bacterium | reverse complement strand
ATCTTTTAATTTCATAAAAAAATACCCCTAAGTCTTTCTAGATTTTACTCTAGTCCAACTTTAGGGGTACTATACAATATGAATAGCCTTAATTATTATCATTATTCTTCGTCTAAATCAATATTTGCATTGTGATATACATCTTGAACATCATCAAGTTCAGATAATAAATCTAGTAATCTTCTAAATTTTGCTTCATGATCTTCATCTAAATCAACATAATTTGAAGGAATCAAACTAACTGCAGCTTCATCAAATTCAATATCAGCTTTAACAGCTTCTAAGGCAGCTTTAATTGATTCAAAATCTTTTGGATCTGCTAAAATTACCGTATTACCAGCTTCATCGGTTTTAATTTCTTCACAATCAGCATCATTTTCCATTAAAGCCATCATGGCTTCATCCTCTGATAAGTCTGTAAAAACAAACTTAGCTTTACGGCTAAATAAATATCCTACTGAAGTACCAATAGTACCACCAGCTTTATTAAAAGCAGTACGAACATCAGTATATGTTCTATTGTCATTATCTGTAGTACATTCTACAATCATCGCAACATTACCTGGACCATAGCCCTCATAAGTCTTTTCTTTAGAAGCACCTGAAGTAACACCTTTAGCTTTTTCAATTGCACGCTTAATTACATCAGCAGTACATTGATCCTTTTTAGCACGTTCAATTACTTTCTTTAAATTTTGATTCATTTCAGGGTCGGGTACACCAGACTTAGCAGCTTGGAAAATCTCCTTTCCCCACTTTGCATATTTTTTTGATTTCATTGCAGCTGTCTTTGCCATAGATGCAGCACGAACTTCATGGGCTCTTCCCATATTTTACACGACCTTTCAATTAATTCTTTTTAAATTTCACCATTAGATTATACACTAAAGTGTATTATTATTCAACAAATTTAGTTATAAATTATTTGACTGATTGTCTGTATTATTACTGTTCTTTTTTAAAAAAACTCTTAAGAAGCTGCGTAATAGTTTATAATATAAGACACAAATAAAACCACCGACAACCAAAACATAAACAAAAAACGCAATTAAATTGTTTTCAATCATACTGACCAAATAAAAGACTGCAGTTGCACAAATTAAAAAGATAGTATTTTTAATTGTGTTAGCCTTATATTCTTTAATAAAGAAAAATTCCGTTACAAAATACCAAATAAATAATGTTATAACTGAAGCAATTGATATATAAATAATTTCTTTAAAAACATAAATTGCTATCAAATTGGTTCCAACAGCAATACCTAAAATAACTAAACTTTTTATAAAGAAAGATAAATTTTTATTAGCCACTTTATAATAATTTTGCATTACGACACTAATACAAGAGGATACAGCTAGTCCTGGTAAAATAATTCTAAAAACTGGTAAGGAATCATTATATTTAGGCAAATACCAATTAATAAATGCACAAAGTGGAAAATAGGCTGAAAGACCAGCAAATACAATTATTAACATTAAGGCAATTGCCTTGTTATACGCATTTTTAACATTGTCTTCTCCCATCTTTTTGAGCATAGGGTATAAGACCATTGAAACAGCTGTAATAAACGTATTAGCTATTGAAAACAAACTATAAGCAAATGAATAATAAGAAAACTGCTCAATATCATAGATTCTTTCAATAAAAATACGATCACAACTTAAAATTAATGTTGAAACTAAATTGGCAACCAATAAAGGCAAACCAAGCTTCATCAAATAAATGATTTCCTGCTTTTCATCCTTTAATTTTTGAGCTTTGCCAAAAATAATATCATGATAGGTTACGAAATAAAAAATCAACAAAAGATAGTTCGATGCTATAACAATAATTATATAAGTAAGATAATTGGCCTCCGGAATAATATAAATCAAACCAACACCAATTAACGTAATGACACTCCAAAAAATATTAAAAACTGATAATAAAGTAAATTGACTAGCAAGCTGAGAAACTTGTGCAAAATATGTCAGCAATTGTTGAGCAATTAAGTTTACTGCAATACTAACAAAGATTATCTTTGATTCCCCTTTCATAAAGAAAAAAGAAATCACAAATAAAATAACGGCCATTATTAACTGTAAATAAAATAGAGCCCTTATATAACACCTAAATTTACCGCGATCAAGCTCTTCGTATTTCTTGCCACCATACTTTAAATAAATACCATCAATTAAACCAAGCGAAAATAATCCAATGTATGTCATATACAAAGTATAGGTTTTATAACATCCATAGTCCTCCACAGAAAGAAACTTAGGAATGACAAGACCAATGGCCATACCAGCAACTAATCTGACGATGTTACTAATCGTAACTATTAAAATGTTTTTGGTCATCCTTTTTCCTTCCTGCAAAATAATCACCTCTTTGAAATCACTTCTTTGAATATTGCAACATGGCGCTCAGCCATTTTTTCAATTGTATATTCTTTGGCCACTTTAATTGCATTTTCTTGCAACAAAGAATACTTTTCTGCTGACAAATTAAAAATATTGTTAATGGCCTTAACATAACCATCTATATCTTCAACTTCAACCATATAGCCGTTATCTTTAATCATTTCATAACAAGACAAGCACATAGTGGACGAAACAACTGGCAGACCTTTAGCTAAAGCTTCGTTAATAACAAGCCCCCATTGATCTTCTCTTGTTGGTAAAACAAAAACATCTGAAGCTAAATAATATTTTTCTAATTCCTTAGATTTTAAAAATGGAATAACATCAACATCAATAGCTAACTCTCTTTTTAATTTTTGATACTCTTCATTAAGTGTACCACCAATTACTAACAACTGACAATTACTTAAATTAGAAAAAACTTTAAATAATATATCTATTCCTTTACGAGCAATAGTTTGGCCAACAAATAAAATTAAATTATTCTTCAAATTTAATTCATTTTTTAACTTTTGTTTTTCCTCTATAGAGATAGGTTTATTTAAAACATAATTATCATGAACCGAAGTAAAAGGATATATATAGCAATTACTTCCGCCATAATATTTAATTACATCTACACTATAATTACCAGATGTAACAAAAAACTCAGCCTGAGAAAAAATTTTCTTCTTCATCTTTAATTTGAATTTATTCTCATTATCATGCTTAAAAATGCCATCTACACTTAAAGCATAAGGTATTTTTTTCTTAATACAATATCTGGCAGCAATTATTGATGTCGGCGTATGATAATTGCCAAACATAATAATATCAAAATCTTTTTTTAAAAACTTTTTAACTTTAAAAGATATTAAACCGTCATCACCATACTTAATACCTTTTAGAAAGAAATACTTAAAATTCTTAAAGTTGTCACTGATCCATTCGGCATTTCTTGATTTCGCATTTTCACGTTCAAAAACAACTGTCAAATCAACTGCTTTACCAATTTCATTAAAAAAATCAACACGATAAGGAGAAGGAACATTAGTCAAAAACAAAACCCTCATTAGTTCTTACCTCCTAAGCCATTAAATAAAATTTTGGCAACATTACACCAAGAATATTTTTCTAATAATTCTTTAGCCTCTTCTTCACTAATTACTTTTGATTTAGCTAATAAATCATCAATTGTACTAACAGCATACGGATCACAATAGCTAACGTATTCACCATATATTTCTTTAAATACGGGTATATTGGATAAAATAATTCTTCTACAACCACAAGCAATTGCTTCAAGAGGCGGAGCTCCAAATCCCTCATAAAAGCTTGGAAATATAAAAGCTTGGCATTTACTATAAAGAAAATCTAACTCTTCATCAGTTATATACCCAGTAAATATAACATTATCCCCAGCTTCTAAATTTTCATCAGCATAAACCTTCCCCGTTCCCCCTGTTATTACAAAAGTTTTTGTTGGGTTGTTTTGGGCAGCTTCAATTATATATTTTAAATTCTTAGTTTTATTAAAACTCCCAACAGTCAAATAAAAATCTTCATTAACAAAAGCAAATTTAGAACTAAAATCAATAATTTTATCTCTTAAAGAAACACCAGCATAAGTGGTAATGATCGAATCATTTTTTAATTTATAACAATCCCTAATTCTTTCTTTTGAAAAATTTGAAACCGTATAAAGAGGCTTATATTTTTTTATATTTCTTCTATTAATAAATTTAACAATAGTTCGATAAGTGAAACTATAAAAATTCTTATTATCAATAATATTTAAATCATGAACAACAGTTGCTCCAGGAAACTTAATAGGAGCCAAATTACACATATTAAGTAATATTTTAGCTTTATGTTTTTTTAAATATTTTGGTAATGATAATTGTTCAAAAAAGTAACCCGTTTTATTAATCTTTACATATTTAACGTGCTTATATCCCTCAGGTATAACTGCATCTCTTGGACAAACTACAACAAAATGACAATTCTTATAACATTCAGCAGATTCAAATTGTTTTACAACCTCTCTCGCATATCTTTGAACACCAGTAACCCTTTGAGATAAATATTTGCCATTTATAAAAATTGTTTCCATCATTATACCTCCACAACCCGAGAAGCTTTAGCCATTAATCTTCCTTTATGGGCTTTCCATGATGAAGTTGATTTATATTCATTATCAATATGCAAAATTAAATTCCCCTTAAATACCATACTCAATAAAGCAAAGGACCCCAACTTATTTGGATAATAAAAATGAATGTCATCAGGATCAAAATATTTTATATATTCGGATAACTGTTTTAATATATTCCACCTATTAACATAAACTACTTTTGTTTGATTAATATATTCTACTCCTTTTTGGGAACCAACAACGAAAACAACATTACTACAAGTTTCATCAAAAACTAGTCCCTCTAAAGATTTAACAATATATAAAACTCTATATGAAGTACGTGGCTTTCTTTCAATTAATCTTCCATCCATATAATATTTGTCACCTAGGGTTGTAATAAATAATAATGCCACAAAAATAGCGCAAGAATAACTCATTAAAGTAGCCTCAGTTAAAGAAAAAACAAAATATATTAATAGCCCAAAAAACATCTTGGCATTATTTGTTTTAGCAGCTTTATATGAGGCAATAACATAAATCAAAAGATAAATTAAATAGCATGGCAATCCTTGGAAAATTAAAACATTCATATAAAGATTATCAATCGGTACCAATTCATATAAAGAACTTGATATGCCAGATGCTCCAAAAATAGTTAACCAATCTTTCTCTAAATATGTGAATATGATTGATAAGCGCCCACTCAACAAATAATTTATACTTTGAAAATTAGTATAATTCTTAGCAGCCAAATAGGTTAAAATTGTTAAAACCGGAAACATAGGTACAATTATATATCTCCACTTTCCTTTGAATTTGAAAACATCAGATAAGATATCTAGTATTAACAAAATAACAACACATAAACATCCCGTTCTAGAACGTGTTAAATAATATATAACTACTGTTAATAAAATCAAACCAATTCTTTCCCAAAAGGAAGTTTTTTTGTAAAGCATTAAACTCAAATAACCAACAAATAAAAATAGTGACACCGTATTGGGATGGGAAAACCCTAAAGAATGACGTTCAAAATCTAAAATTTCCCAAGTTTCCATATTCCACACATGAAAAATCTCATCTTTTATTATTCCAAATGCACTAAAAATTATTGTTTGTAATGAGAAAAAGATAATACTTAAATAAAGAGCTTTTAAGAAAGGCTTTGGTCCTTTATCTGCAAAGCACACTCCAAGTGCTATTAACATAATAAAAGCCAAATCTTCAACTACAAAACCAACAAAGCAAGCTAAAATAGTATAAAATAATAGTTTTAAATAATTAACACTATTCATTGTTTTACAAACAAAATAAATAAAGCACGCAAAAATAAATATAATTAAAATAATAGCATTAGTTATATTTAATGATGAATCACCTGTATATAAGGTATAGAATTTAAAGCCAAGCATATAGAACGTTAATATCTCAGGAAAATAATTTACTATTTTATCTTTTAAAAATTGAAAAATATATTTTAACCCAAAAACTTTTTCTTCTTGTTTTTTACTAATTCTATTAATAATATCCATTATTAAAGCAATCACCAAAACAATTAATAAGAAAGGCAAAATAATATACTTAGAAAAACCAGATAATTCTATTTTCAAAGTATCTATTGTTTTTTTAGATTCCACAGAAGCACTAAAATAAATTTTAACCTCTAGTGGTAATTCTTCAAAATGCCGACTATAACTATTCCCGTTTTTTTCTAATTCAAAGACCGTAAAATTAATATTTTTATTCTTATCATCGAGTTTATAGGTAATATTAAAGCTTGTCGTATCTTCATAATTTTTACGATTATAATGAAATTCAACCTCATATTGTGGTGTTTCATATCTACTATCCATACCAGAAACGTTATTATATGAAATTGATAATTCATTAATGTCCTGGGGAACTTCAAATTCAAACAACATTAAACGTTGTTTATTAACAAAATCATCTAAGCTGAGGGAATTAAAACCATTATTTTCAAATAAAGGAGCTATTTCATTTTCCGCAACCAACGATACATCTTCAAAATCAACATTATAATTTCTAAATAGATAACTATATAATTCTTTACTACCATTTAATTCGGTTTTTTCTTGAACTATAGTAAAATAATCATCAAGTTCAACCCTACTAACAATTATTGAAGTAGCATCAGTAGGCACCAAAACAGCTTTATTATAAAATTCAGTATTCTCAAGTTCTCTTAATTCTTTTTTAGTCAAATTAGAAACCTTTAAATTAATTGTAATTAAAGCATTATAATTAACGGCATAATGATCAATACCTAATCTTTGACCATTTAAATTAAAAGTATAAACATAATACTTTGAATTATCACTTTTAGCCTCATAAATAACTTTTTTTAAATCTTCAAAATTATAACGAGATAAATCAGAATTTAAACTATCATCGCCATATAAAGTCTGATAACTAAGTTCTTCCCCATCAGCAAACACTTCAAAATCTTTACCACTCATCGTTTGATAGCTTTCGTGATTTTGATTTAAGACAGCGTAAAAAGGCAAAACAGCCCTGTTGCTTTTAGTAGTTTTAAACTTGTAATTTAAGGAAATACGTCCTAATAGACTTTGGTCTATTTCTTGGGAATTAGAATAATCATACAATAAATTTACTTCTTCAATGCTGGGCCTAGTTTCAAAAGCCAAATCAGATGAATAATCCTTTGTTCTTACATCAAAAACATAAGGAATAGCAACCAAAAAAATCGCAAAGGCAGATATTAATATAAGGACAAAAATATAAAATTTTTTGCGCATTACTCCACCCCCAATTTGTTCGCTTTTTCAATAACAGCTAAAATCATTACTAAGATAATCATGTAATAATACATATGGTAAGTATTGTCAATTAAACCATATAAGTCAACAACAATAAAGCCGATTAGCATAATGCTATTAAAACTATTTGGTTTCTTCATTACTAAGTTGTATTTTAAGGCAAAGTGAATAAGTAAAAATATTAAACCGACAACCCCCATACAAACTAAAGTTTCATAGATGGTTGAGTGACAAACAAATACTGCATCTTTAAAATCAGTATCAAAAGCAAAACCGGCGCCAAATAAAAAATTGCGAGGATTTTTATTTAAAGCAAACAAAGCTTTGTTATATAAATCAAAACGACCATTATTATCAATAAAATCAATAGCGTGTCCCAAAAAGAAATCAAATTTCCAAACAACCACAACAGACACCAATGCTAATCCTAAGATGACCAAAATAATAGTTGTCTTATATAATTTTTTATTAAGAAGCATATATAAAATCATTAGGCCATATTCTAATGCAGCAAAAATAATAGTCCCTCTACTTAGCGTTGCTACAATACCAATAACTCCTAATAATAAAACCCCTAAATGTAAAATATTTTCTTTAGTTTTTAACGTTGTATAAAATTTATAAAAGGCAAAAGGAATAGCTACACAAAGCATTATTCCGGCTTCATTACAAATACCCCAGCCAAGTGAATAAATATCATTTAAGCTACCACCTGTTACCTTTAATCGAAAGATAGATAGTAAGCACTCTAAAGAAAGTAAAATAATTAAACCTTCCATAGTATATGAAAATTCTTCTTTTATATCTTCTTTAATTGAATTAACAAAAAACAAATAAACCACTAAATAAGCCAGCCAGCTTAAATATAAAAAGTAAAATGCACCTGTAGCAATCTCACTCCAAAGAACCGGCACTAAAGCTAAAATGGCTAAAATCCACAGGTTCAACCCAAAATAGCCAAGTTTTAGTTTCAATTTATTACGAAGAATAAAAACAATTATCGTAATAATCAAAACCACACCACCAACAATTAGACCAATATCTATATCGCTAGAGGCAGCAATTTTACCATTTACAAACAAAAAATTGACAATAAATGGTAAACCATATTTTAAATCATTTTTCCAAAGTAAAACAATAGCACAAGATATCATAATTACCGGCATAGCAAAAGATTTTGCAAAAGCCCATAATAAAGCTGAGGCAAATGCAATCATAAAAGTATATAATATATAATTCAATTTTTGTTCCTTAATTTCTTCAATCATTACCATTTACCTCAAAAACACTTTAATTAGTCAGAATTTTCTTGATTATATTTCTTAGCATCTTCTAAGCTTGCAACCTCATCTAATTGAGCTTGCCAACCCTTTTTATCAATGTATTCTTCAAAGTCATTACCAGCTAAAGGCTTAGCAAAATAATAGCCAGACCCAATCTCTAATGCTTGACTTTTAACATAGTTAACAGCCCTAGCATCCTCAATACCCTCAGCCATAATAGTTCGATTATTGTTATTAGAAAATTCTTTTAATATTTCTAATAATTTTTCACGCATATAATTATTATCAATATCTTTTAAGAATCCTCTACCAAGCTTAACTACATCAACCGGACTACGTTGAATTGATTGAACTGATTGTCCATCTAAGACAAAACCATCTACCGCAATCTTAAATCCGTAGTCTTTTAATTTGAAGATATTAGTTTTAATAACACCTATTTTTTCATAAATCATAAAGTCTGTAATTTCAAACATAAAATTGCTAGGCTTAGCATTATGCTTAGAAGCAATATTGATTAGCGTATTAGCCAAATTGGGATTTAATAATTGTTTTGTTGAAAGGTTAAGTGAGAAAAATAGTGGTAGCTCAGGATACTTTTGATGAAGAGACTCTTGGAATCTAATCATTGTATCAATACCCCATTCACCAACCCAACGAATATCACCTGATTGTTCCATAACCTTAATAAACTTTTGAGGTGATAAAACACCTTGAGTGGGATGATTCCAACGCATTAAAGCTTCAGCACCACAAATAACCCGATTCTTAAAATCGATAATTGGCTGATAATATAAAACGAATTCCTTTTTTTGAATTGCCTCTTTAATTTCTTTATAATAGGCCATATTATCCTTTTCTTCTTCTGAAAGAGTAGCATAATAGTTAGTAAACTTATTACCACCATCGCGCTTTGAAACATAGGTAGAAAGCTCTAGATTAGCTAAAATCTCTTTTATATTATTTCCAGCTTGAGGAAAAGTACACACTCCAATTGAAGCTGTCATCTTTAAACTTTCATTTGGCAATACTTGAAATGGCAAATTTACCGCTTCTAAAATTTTGGTACAAAGCTTCTCATTATGAGACACATTATCTTCATCTTTAATAAAAATTAAAAATTCATCATTTTCATAACGTGTTAAGCTGGCCTTATAAGGTAAAACTCTAATAATTCTTGTAGCAACTTCTCTTAAAATTTCATCACAAGCTTTAGTGCCAAATAATTCGTTATAATCCGTAAAAGCATCAATATCAACATACAAAAAAGTAGCAGCACCAAAATTACCAACCTTTTTAATGTGCTTATTAATTAATTTAAGCATTTGTGATTTTGTTGTAGCATTATCAACAATAATCTCATCCTCTTCTTTAAAATGCTTTAAATTCTTTTTAATAAAGATAAAAATCACTATTGATAAAATGATCGTAAGAACAACAACAATAGAACTAATTAAAATAGTAGTTCCACTATTCAAATCTGCTAAAAACATTTAATCATCACCTTTCGTTGTATTGTTTAAGAAGCTTAATAGCTTCATCATATGGTACAGCTTTACTAATTAAAAAGCCTTGAATAATTTGACAACCAAGCTTTTTAACTACCGCTTGTTGAGCTTCCGTTTCAACACCCTCAACAATAACATCTAGTCCTAATTCTTTGGCTAGAGTTGCAATACAGCTGACAATTGAATAGTTGACCTTGTTGGTATCAACATACCTTGTAAACTCATAATCAATTTTAATTGTATCAACCGGTAAATCCTTGAGGTATGCCATTGATGAATACCCCATACAAAAATCATCAAGATGAATCTGAAAACCAGCTTGTTTTAAAATCTTAAGCTTTTCATTAACTAAAGAAACATTTTCCATTAAGAAAGTTTCTGTTATTTCTAACGCAATACTACCTGGCTTTAATTTATATTCATCAAACTTGGCCTTTAAATCATTAACAAAACCAACCTGTAAAATTTGAATTGGTGAAAGATTTAAAGAAATGGTTACATTGTATTTCTCTAATTTTTTAGCCAAATCAAAAGTATTGTCAATAATAAATCTTGAAATATCCAAAATATACCCTTTTTGTTCAGATAACTCAATAAAACCTTGAGGTGAACGCTTAATATATTTAGGATTATTCCATCTAATTAAAGATTCAAATCCTACTATCTTATTTGAACTTAACGAAACTTGAGGCTGTAAATATTGTACAAATTCCTTATTTTCAATAGCTTTTTTTAAATCCTCTTCCATTTGAGTTCTTGCGCTTATTACACCTTCCATAGCTTCATTATAAACAACAACATCTTTATCATAATAATCAACAATACTAGCGTAAGCCAAATCAATACGTCTTTTAATTTCTGTTAAATCAATAGCATTTAAGCTTGTCTTTTCAATATTACAAATTACAATTTTCAATTTGACATAGATATTGTTATTCTTAATTAAAATCGGTTTACGTAATAATTCTACTGTTTCATTTACACTTCTCGTAACATCCTTTAAATCGTTATTTGGAAATAAGACAACAAACTTTTCATCTCTAGTTTGGAAAATATCCGTATTCTCAAATCTTGATCTTAAAATACTCAAAAGCTCTTGCAATAATAAATGGAAAGAATCATCACCAAATAAAGAAATAATATCATAATAATGGAAAATAGAAAATTCAACAAACGCTAAATTAGTGTTAGTTTTAGAAATAATCGAAGGAAATAAAGTATTTAAAGCAAAGTTATTGTTACAACCAGTATATTCATTTTTACCATTCAAAGCATCTAAGGCTTGAATTCTTAAGAACTCATCTGTAATTTCACTGCCAATTAAATAATAACTTCCTAATGAAATGATTGGCGTTAATTGAAAATATTTTGTTACCCCATCAAGCGTGTATTGACACTTAATCAATTTACGGTCAGCAAAAAAATTAACAATAGGTTTTTGAGTATCAACCTCAAAAAACTCATTTAAATTATTTATTTCCTTTAAATTAACGATTCTTTTAAATATTCGATTAACAAAAATAATATCGCCATTCTTTTTCGCTCTAATTACAATAGCATTATTAGAATCAACAGCTCTTTTATTAATTCTTAAAAGTATTGAAGCCTTGCGGCAACCCAAAATTACAATTACTAAAATTGCTATTAAAATTAAAACACCAACTACATAAAAGCTAACAGCTTGAACCATAACCCATTCAATTGAAAAAAAAGCCGAATCTAAAGAAATGAATACTCCAAAATAAAGATCATAAAATGAATTTACAGCCAATATTCCTTCAACATCAGAAATACGATAAACCTTAGAATAACCATTATCAAAAGCCGCCTTGAAATTATTAATGAATTTTTCATCACCTAAAAGATTGCCCATTGTACCAACAGCTTGATCACTAATTGAATTAAATTTAATACC
Source organism: uncultured Anaeroplasmataceae bacterium (assembly GCA_947589245.1). Classification (GTDB taxonomy): domain Bacteria; phylum Bacillota_I; class Bacilli_A; order Acholeplasmatales; family Anaeroplasmataceae; genus Pelethenecus. The sequence continues at coordinate 26,103 of CANQBD010000015.1, read as the reverse complement.
ATCAGTTGCATTAAAAATGACAATTTGATGAGCTGAAAAATTAATAATATCCTTTAAAGGAATATAACCACCAAGCTCATCATTATTAGAAGCTAAAGCATTATAATAAAAAACATAAAGCTCACGATTAGCACTATCGTTTAAAACTAAATTAGCTTCAGCAATAATAAATTCTTGATTATTAACCTTTGAAGCATAAGATGTCTTATCAAAATCCGTAATGAAACCACCAATATTACCGGCTTGGAAGCGTTCATTGTAGCTTTCAATAGTCTCTTGTGCTAATTGAATGTCATTGTTTACGGCTTCAATAGTAAGAAGTTCCATTGAAGATATTGCCTTTGCTCTTACAGGTAGATAAAAACAAAAAGCTAATGCTGCATATGAAATTACAAGAATAATACAAGCTAAAATATGCCATCTTAAATCCTTTAAACGCATTTTGTTGTCCCCTTTATAGCAAAATAGTTGATAATATAAGTATATACTTAAATTATCAATTAGTCAAACCAAAAACCTTTAAAATAAAATACTTAAAAAGGCATTTTTTAGATAAATTTAAAGCATTACATTTTAAACCATTAAAAAAGTCCTTAGACTAAGCCTAAGGAACTCTTGTTTAAAAATCTTAACAATTCAAATTATTGTATGCTTAAAGAATTGACCAAAAATACGTTTAATTGGCGAAACTGTCATAAAAGCCTTTGGATCAGTTTCTTTGATAATTTCGGCAGCTTTACTTAATTCATAAGAAGAAATAATCATAAATAAATCATACTTCTCTTCTTTCGTATAAGCTCCTTTAACTTTTGTAATAGTACAACCTCTATTTATCCCATTGACTAAAGCATCTGCAACTAAATCTGCATCATTAGAAATAACATCAATTCGCAAATAATTATATGCCGTATGAATTTTATCAACAACAATATTTGTAACAATAATGCAAACAAAAGTATATAAGGTGACTCCCCATGAGCCCTGCATGATTCCCCCTGCAATTATTGCAAGAACTATATTGATAATCATCGAAAAGACACCAATGGAAATGTTTTTCTTTAAAGCCATAGCCTGAGCCACAATATCAACACCACCGGTCGAAGTGCCATAGCGCATTGCTAAACCAATAGCGAAGCCACTGACTAAACCACCCATAAAGGAAAGAAAGAAACGGTCATCAGGATTAATGCCAAAATCAACCTTTAACCAATCCCAGCCCATCAACCAAAATGATTGAACTAAAACGGAAAGCATTGTATAAGCGACAAACTTTAAAGATACATTTTTGGCACCATAAATACAAAGCGGAATATTTGTGACTAAAATAAAGACACCAATAGGAATTGTCACATTAATAGATGAAAATAATCTATTTAAAATTTGACCTAAACCCGTTAATCCTGTTGATATTAAATTAGCCGGTTCTAAAAACCAAACAACTGCCAAAGAATAAATTGTTGATGAAACTAAAACGATAAATATTCTAAAAATATTATCATATACTACTTTTTTATTCATACTAGCTTACTATATCTCCAGCATTCATATTTTCAATATTAACAAGTTCTAAAGCACTATCATCCGCATTAGCGGCACAAAGAAGCATTCCATAAGAATCTTCCCCCCGAAGAACAATTGGCTTTAAATTTTTGACAACAATCACTTTTTTACCAACCAATTCTTCCGGTTTATAAAACTTAGCAATACCCGAAACAATTTGGCGTACCTCAGTCCCAATATCTACTTTGAAAACTAACAGCTTATCAGCTTTAGGGTGCTTCTTAGCTTCTAAAATTTTACCAACAACAAAATCTAACTTAGCAAAATCATCAATTGTAACTAAAGGTTTGCTGGGTGTTTGGACCTGTTCTTTATTCTGCTCTTCTCTAGCAAGAACAATATCTAAAACATCTTTATTTAAATCTAAACGTTTAAATAAAACCTCCGCTACACCAATGATGTATTCTTCTTGTCTACCATAAACCAAATCATCAAAACTTGTTAAACTAGAATTTATTTGTTTAAATATTTTTTGAGCTGTTGCCGGAATAACTGGTTCTAACAAAGTACCCGCAATTCTAATAGCTTCAAATAAATGATATAAAACACTCGATAAGGCTGCCAAATTATTAGAATCTTTAGCTAAGCTCCAAGGAGCTGTTTCATCAATATATTTATTAGAAGCTCTTAAAAGCTTCATAACTTCTTCAATCGCATCTGCAACCCGATATTCATCCATTAAACGCTTATAATCAACAACTGTAGAAGCTATCAGCTCTTCCAAAGCTTTATCAAATTCAGTTTGACCACCTTTAGTTACTTTGCCACCAAAATATTTTTGACCCATAGCCATTGTTCTATTAACTAAATTACCTAAAGTATTAGCTAAATCCGAATTAGATTTTTCGCAAACCAATTCATATGTTATGTTACCATCTGCAGCAAAAGGAATCTCATGTAAAACATAATAACGAACAGCATCAACACCAAAAATATCAACTAGCTCATCAGTGTAAATAACATTACCCTTAGACTTAGACATCTTGTTGTGATTCATCAAAACCCATGGATGCCCAAAAACCTGCTTAGGTAAAGGTAAGTCCAAAGCCATTAAAATGATTGGCCAATAAATTGTATGAAATCTTAAAATATCTTTACCAATTAAATGCATATCACAAGGCCAATATTTTTGATATAGCTCTTCTGATTTGCCATCAACATGATATCCAATACCGGTAATATAATTTAATAAAGCATCAATCCAAACATAAGTAACATGCTTGGGGTCAAAGCTTACCGGAATACCCCAAGTATAAGATGTTCTCGAAACACATAAATCAGGTAACGGATTAGCTAAAAAATTATTTAACATCTCATTTTTTCGAGCTTCAGGTTGAATAAAATTAGGATGTTCCTTAATGTATTTAACTAAACGCTCTTGATATGGAACAAGCCTTAAAAAATAAGCTTCCTCTTTCATTAATTGAACCTTAGCACCACATTCAGGACAACAACCATCAACTAGATCTTTACTAGTAAAAAAAGATTCACAATCAACACAATAATTGCCTTCATAAGAACCCTTATAAATGTCACCCTTTTTATAAAGCCGCTCAAATACCTTAGCCACTTCTTTTACATGATAATCATCAGTTGTTCTAATAAAATGATCATAATTTACATTGACTAATTTATAAGTCTTCTTAATTTCATTAGAAATATTATCAACATGCTGTTGTGGTGAAATACCCTGAGCCTCAGCCTTTAATTGAATCTTTTGACCATGCTCATCAGTACCCGTTTGAAAGTAGGTATCATAACCACACTTTTTTTTATATCTCACAATAGTATCAGCCAATATAGCCTCATAAACATTACCAATATGCGGCTTTGCTGAAGTATATGCTATTGCGGTAGTTAAATAAAATTTTTCGGCCACAAATATCACCCCTTGCAATTAATTAAAATTATACTACAACCATTTTACTTTTTCACTAGATTTTTAAAGAAATCATCTAATTATTTAAAAACAAATGATTTTACTAGTAACCATTTATTTGCAATTACTATAAAAATATTCAATAGATTTTTCTAGATATAACATGAAAATAATTAAATAGAAATTTAACTATATACCCCTTCTTTTAAGAATATTTTTCCCCTAAATTGCATTATAAAAGGCATATTCGTTTTCTTAAATATGCCTTGTTTTCAACTATTATTATTTTACTAAATTTCTTACTTCTTTAAATAAATCTTTTGTATCAGCAATTTTCTTAGCATTACCAATTACACATAATTGCTTAGAGCTCAAGGCTTCAGCAAATAAAGGCGCTAAATTTGCTAGATCTTTGGCTGTGGCCTCTAATGCCTGACTACGATATTTAGCCTGAAGCTCATAAGTGTTTAAAGAAAAATAATCGGCTTGAGCAGCTGCTCCCTTTGAACTATTATGAAGAACCGGATCTAAACCACCAATAGCCCCAATCTTATATTTCAATAAATCTTCTTCACTAGGATTTAAATTCTTAATATAGTCTACTACATCCTCATATACTTGATTTGTTCTTTCAATATTAGGATCACGATAAGAAGTAAAAACAATCCCACCTGTTTGAGGAGTGTTAAGCATACAACCATAAGCACCACCATGAACACGAACTTGTAGCCATAAATAATCTAAGCTCAAAGCATTATTTAGCACTAGCATTGCCCCATTAAATTCACCCTTATAAGACCCTGCACGACCAACAAAATTTACATCATATTGAGTGTTAATTGCTTCACTCAAATTTTGACCTTTAAACTCGGATTTAAAACGATATAATTTATCATCAAGCCCACTATAAAAGCCATCTAATATTGGTGACACTTTAGTTAAAGACTCTTTGCTGCCGGTAAAACCAACAACCAAATTATTCTTATTGAATATTTTAGCTGCAATATCCTTAAGTGCACTGACAATTGCAGATTGCTTCTTTGTAAAGTTAGTACAAACATCATGAATAAAGTCTAAATAGCCAATACCATCTGCAGCATCATTTAAATAATAACATTCATCAGCATAGGAAGCAGCTCTAACTGCACTTATGACATGACCACGATTAACTATGCTCATTTCTTGAGCCACATTTAACTCACTAATTCTTTCAAATAAACGCTTAGAATCCGTAAAATCAGTTGATTTTAAGATTTCTTCAATTAAATCATTTACAACCTTAAAATTCTTAGTTAAAGCACTAGAACTGATGGTAAATCTCACCTTACACTCACGCTTATTTGTTTGATAAGCTCTAACAGAGAAACCTAAACCACCAGAATAATTTTGAATAACTTGATTAATTTCAAAATAAGTTTTGGATTTTGTTGATAGGTTACTATAAAGATCAGATAATAATTTAGCATAAGCAATGCCTTCAGCATCAATACCAGTAATATCAAAATGATAGTTGACATAGGCAATATCATTAGTAAAATATTCACTAAATAAAACAGGATATTTACCATTTATAACTTCAAGATTAAGTCTTTCTGGTAATTTATTTAAATCTTTTAATTCCAACTTTGGTAAAGTATCAATCTCTTCTTTAGTTGAAGGTGTAGATTGATAAAGAGCTAGATCTTGGTTTTTCTTGATTAAAGCCTTAATTTCAGCTTGACTAAGAGATGCTTTATAATCAGCTAATTTCTTAGCTAATGCCTCTTCATTTTCGGCACTAATAGTATAAGATGGCAATAGTTTTACATAAGTTTTGTGATTATTATTTAAAATATAATCCTGAATGATTTTTTCAAAATAACCAGCTTCAATATCTTTTCTTAGTTCTGGGAAATATTTTAAATTTTCTAATTTAGAGAAAGGCTCATCCTCATTATATAACCAAGAACTTAAACAGTTAATCTCTAATTCTAAGCCCTTAGGAAATTGACCAAATTTACCTTCTCGAACTTTAAATTCTTGGAAATTAATTAAGGATTTTAAAGCCTCGTGATCTAAGCCCTTAGCTAAAATATCCTTTAAACTTTGATTAACTAAATCAATAAATTGTTGTTCTTTAGCTTCATCTGAGTTAACAACAATAATACTTAATAAAGGTTGTAATACGCCATCATCAAAGAAAGCCATCACATCATCGCCAAGTTTAGCATCGATTAAAGCTTGTTTTAAAGGTGCGCCCGGATTATTCAATAAAACATCCACTAAAATATTCGTAGCCATCATTAACTTAGTATCTAAGGTTGTTGGAAAGGCTACATTATAAGATAAAAATGCTTTATGATCCAAAGACATTTCTTTAGCAACAGGATAATAGCCTGTAGAACTAATTGGAGCTTTAAAAGGTTTTTGAAATTTTAAAGTGGTATCAAAATCAATGGCCTCAAAATTCTTCAAATATTCTTCATCTAACCAATTCATTCTTTCTTCCATATCGCAATTACCATATAAGAAAATATAGGAATTAGATGGATGATAAAACTTTTGATGAAAATTTTTAAACTCCTCATAAGTTAAATCAGGAATATATTTAGGATCACCACCTGATTCAAACCCATAAGCAGTATCAGGATATAAAGAATGCATCAAATTTCTAATTAAAATTTGTTGAGGATCAGAAAAAGCACCCTTCATTTCATTATATACAACACCATTATAAACGATTGGATCTTCTTCATTTAGAAGATGATAATGCCAACCTTCTTGCATAAATATTTCTTCATGAGCATAAATTTGAGGATAAAAAACAGCATCCATATAAACGCTCATTAAATTTTTAAAGTCTTTATCATTTTGACTTGCACAAGGATACATAGTTTTATCTGGGAAAGTAAAAGCATTTAAAAAAGTATTTAAAGAACTTTTTAAAAGCTCAACAAAAGGATCCTTAACAGGATATTTTTTAGAACCACATAAAACTGAATGCTCCAAAATGTGAGTAAGACCACCATTATTAATTGGTGGTGTTCTAAAAGCTATTGAAAAAACCTTATTATTATCATCATTTGCAATCGTACAAATACGAGCATTCGTTTTATTGTGCTTATAAATAGTAACAGTTGATTGAATATCATCAATAAATTTAGAAGTTATTTTTGTATATTTAGCCATAATCTTTCTCCTTTTCTTACATTATAGAAATTATACAACCAAAAAAAATAAATTACAAGAAACTAAACTAGAATATAACAAAAAAGACTACAAATGTAGTCTATAGCTTGTTTTTCTCTTTAACTTTTTTAAATAATTCTGTTAATTTATTAGAATATTCTACAGTCTTATCTTCAAGATTTTCTTCAACGTGAAGACCAGCTGCATCATAAATGTATTCTTCATCAATTACACCAACACAAATACCATTTTTAATACCAATAATAGCCGGAACATTTAATCTTGGTATTAAGGTATCAATAACATATTTGTCACTTTTAAATTCTATTTTTTCAATAAACTCATAATATTTTAATTTAGTTTCCAAATCCTTACAATCACGCAAATCCACTTCTTCTTTGAAAACATTAATAAAATGGGGATCATAATGATAAATTGTTTTAAGCTTATTATCTTTAGCAACCTTATTGACTATCCCAACAACTGCTTGACAATTCTTACACCAAGGTCCACCAACAAAAATTACACCAGTTTTAAAATGATTAAGCATTTTCATTACTTTATCATAATTAATGCTTTTAAAAACATTTGACTTATCTCTTAATAAGGTATATTCATTAGTAAAGCCCAAAAGAAAGACCTCCTTATTTCTTTTTATATTCTAAATAATCTTTATATAATTCACTTTTGCTGACATTAATCTCTTTAGCTACTTCTTTAATGGCATCATTTGGTTTAGTTCCTAAAGAAATAAGCTCATCAATTCTTGCAAGAGGATTATCAATATTTAATTCAGCCGTTGCTCCTTCAACAATTAGAACTATCTCACCTTTAACTGGCAATTGCTTTAAAACATCACTAATAGAACCTCTTATAAATTCCTCATAGCTTTTGGTAAGCTCTCTAGCTAAACAAATGTTACGATTTCCCAAAATCTCTAACATAAGCTCTAAAGTTTCAACAATTCTATGTGGAGCCTCATAAAAAATTAAAGTATTTGTTAAATGCTTTAAATCTTCTAATTCCTTTCTTTTTTTAGTTTTTTTAGAATCTAAAAAACCATAAAAAGTAAAAGGAGTTGGAGCTATACCTGAAGCAATTAACGCACTAATCCCGGCTGAAGGTCCCGGAATTGTTGAAACAGCAATTCCCTTTTCAATAGCTAGCTTTGCAATCCTAAAACCCGGATCAGAAATAACCGGCAAACCAGCATCAGAAATAATTGCTAGCTTTTTACCTTCTTCTAATTCTTTTAATATCTGTTCCCCTTTTAGCTCTTGATTAAATTCGTGATAGCTCTCGAGATGGGTGCTTATGCCATAGTGATTTAATAAAACTAAAGAATTACGTGTGTCTTCAGCATAAATTTTATCAACGCTTTTTAAGATATTAATAGCTCTAAACGTAATATCTTCTAAATTGCCAATTGGAGTAGCCACTAAATATAAAATGGCTTTATCAGCATCAAAACTTCTAATTCTCATTAGTTTTTAATAATACGATTAGCCTTTTCTCTTAAATCGCGTTCTGCATAAACAACAGAGATTAATTCACGACGCTTTTCAGCAGAAATACCAAACTTCTTTTGAATTTTCTCTAAGAATAATAGCTCAGAAGTATTATATAAATCATCTTCCATTGAAATAATAACAAGATTTAAGTAAACAACATTCTTAACAACCTTGTTACAATCAGTAAAGAATTCAATCGTATTTTCAACTGAATCAGTTAAACGAAAAGAATATTCATCCTTTACTTGATCAAGCTCAGCTATCATCTTTGTTAAAATTCTTTTTTCATATTGAGTTGGCTCACCATCAATGTCCACCATGTAAATCGCCAAATCAATAAATTTTAACATTTCCTTTTTATTTAAAAGACTTAAAAACATAGAATTCACTCCTTTTCACAATTATAAATTCTTATAACCTCTTTTGTCCATTTTTCATTTTCATAAACTATTAAAGGTGGAAGGACAACAAGTCCACCTGCACTACCATTTTTAATTCCTTCAATTAAAATATGATTACATTCACTATTAATTTTAGGATAAACAAATCTTAAACGTTTAGGCTCTATATGATATTTTTTAAAAACCTCTAAAATTTCTAAAAGCCTATCGGGTCTGTGAACCATCGCGAAACGTCCCTTTGAATTTAATAATAAGCTCGCCTCTTTAACAACATCATCTAAGGTTGCCATTATTTCATGTCTGGCGATTGCCTTACTATCATTAGGATTTAAATTATTGTCACCGATTTTAAAAAATGGCGGATTACAAGTTACAACCTCAAAACAATTTGAACCTATCTCATTGGCAATTCCTTTAAGATTAGCCTGCTTTAATTCAATTTGTTTTTCTAAACCATTATAGGCAACTGATTTAACACCCAAATCATAAACACTTTCTTGGATTTCGACACCTATAATCTTAGCTTTACTACGCAAAGATAAATAAAGCGGAATGGGAGCATTACCAGAACACAAATCGCAAATACGCTTAGTACGAGCTGTTATTGTAACAAAATCAGCAAGCAAAATTGAATCAAGCGAAAAATTAAACCGATCCGTATCTTGATAAATTTTAAGAAGGGGCTTGCCCAACAGCTCATTCAATACTATCGGCATCTTCTTCATCCCTGCGCTTATCCATGCTGCGCACAAATTCAATGTCCTCTAATTTCAAATAACCAAATTTGTTTTCCTCGTCTAAATATTTAACCTTGCAATTACGATTTAAAACATCACAGGCCAAAACTTTGGCAGGACCATCAATGGTTTTAACAATATCACCTATATCAGGAGCATATTTCCTTAATTCCTGATATAATTCATTTTCATAATTAATACAGCACAATAATTTACCACAATTACCACTGATTTTAATAGGGTTTAAAGATAAGTTTTGATTCTTAGCCATTTTTACAGAAACATTATCAAATTCCGTAATAAATGTCTTGCAACAAACAATTAAACCACAAGGCCCAATACCACCAAAAACCTTAGCTCCATCTCTTGAACCAACCTGTCTTAGCTCAATACGAGTATGATAAATTTCAGCCAACCTCTTTACTAGCTCTCTAAAATCAACCCGATTTTCAGCTTCAAAATAGATAATAAGCTTTGAACGATCTAAAGTATATTCTGCCTCAAGCACTTTAATTGGTAATTCATATTCTCTTGCTAAACCTTTGGTAGTAGTAATTATACTTTCCTCTTCAGTTTTATTTTTTTCATAATTTTCAATATCATTCTTGGTAGCAATTCTAACAATATCTTTAAGCTCAGAAGTTAAATCGTGTTCATCTAATTCAAACACCTTTCCACAACAAACACCAAGCTCTATACCACGAATAGTATTGACAATTACTTTATCGCCATCTTTTAAATCAAAACCAGCAGTACCAAAAAAATATCTTTTACCTACTGATTTAAACTTAACTCTAATAGCTTTCAATCTATCACATCCTAAAATAACCCAACAATAAGTGAGTGAAAAACATTTTTAGCTATAACATTATAATCAAGTTTAGAATACAATTCCAATACTAAAGAAAATTCTTCTTTTAAACGATTATAACCTTTTTTTAAATATACATTCATTTTATCATATAAACTAGTCAAAATCAAATTATCTTTGTCGTCAACTTTAAATAAATCCTCATAAAAAGCAATCAACCATTTAAAGAACAGGCTTATATTTTCTATAACTAAAATATCTGAATTTTTAATATAAAATAATACCGCTTCTTTTGAATTTGAAAGCTCTAAAAAATCCAAGAAAAATTTTTTGCTAATCAAAAAGTTGTTACTTTCAATTAACATAATTGCCTCTTCACTATTATTAGTTATTATACTAGCTAAACTAGCATCTAATAAATTAATGTCATTCTCAACAAGATTATTAACTAATTGTTTAATGCTTAGTGAAGGAAAATGAATTAGTGAACACCGCGATATGATGGTTGAAACAACATTAGATAAATCTTCAGCAATAAAAATTCCCGTTGTAGCCGTATTATTAATTGGCTCTTCAATAAATTTCAATAAACTATTTTGAGCCGAAGTTGAAGCTGTATCTATTCCATCAACAATATAAATTCTTTGGCCATCAACTAGTGATGTCTTAGAAAACTCTTCTTGAAGTTCAGTAATTTGTTCCTTAGAAATTAATTTTTTATTATCTAAAATACCAATATAGTCCACATTTAAATGTTTACCTTCAATAATACTTTTACAAACGTCACACTCTAGACAACCACCATTAGGACAATATTCAAGACAAGCTAAGGCATAAGCCATTTCTTTTTTTCCAACTCCCTCAGCCCCATAAAATAAATAGGCATGAGATAAGCGATTATTTTGTTTACTATGTTTTAAAAGATTAAAAATATTCTTTTGATTTTCAATCATTTTTTTAACATTCATAAACAACTATCCTCCAATACACTCTAAGATCTTGGCAATACAATCATTACAAATAGACTTAAGGTCTCGATTGCCATCGATCTTGATAATACGCTTAGGATACATCTTACAAACCTCTAAATATCCCTCATAAACCGCATTATGAAACTTTATTCCTTCTAAGTCTAAACGATCATTTTTATTTCTAATTTTTAAACGTTCCAAAGCCACTTCGGGCTTTACATCAATAAAAATAGTCAAGTCTGGTAAATTATTTAAAGCAAAATAATTAATATTTAATATGGCATCTATTCCTAACCCTCTGGCATATCCTTGATATGCTAGTGAAGAATCCAAAAATCGATCACAAATAATGACTTTACCTTCTTCAATTGCTGGAATAACTCGTTCCTTTAAGTGTTGAGTACGACTTGCAGCATAAAGTAAGGCTTCTGTCTCCTCAGTCATTTTGGTATTATTAACATCTAAAATAATACCTCTGATTTGTTCAGCAATATCAACTCCACCAGGTTCTCTAGTTGAAATAAAAGGTATTCCGCTTTCTTTTAATACTTTACAAACCTCATTGATAATTGTTGTTTTTCCGCTACATTCGCCACCTTCAAAGGTAATAAATTTTCCCTTCATAACAATCACCACACTTCTATTACAATTATAAACTATTTATTAAAAATAAAATAGTATGAATTTGACATTTTTTATTTTTATAAAAAGTTTCTTTTAAATATTGTTCCAGCTTACCTCTAATAGAAGCAATTAATACGTAGCTTTTTTAATTTCTTGCCTATCTTCTATTTTCTTTTTATACACGAATTTTAAAATAATGAGGGCAATAAAACAAGTAATAGCTTCAACAATAACAAATGTCCACCACCAGCTATAACAAGCCGTGTCAGATAAAGTAAATAAATACGTTATTGGGAAAACCAAAATACATAATCTTAATAAAGAGATTAATAAAGGAAGCAAGGCATATCCTAAGGCTTGTAAAATTCCTTGAATAGCAACACTTATTGCCATAAAGACATAACTAATACTACAAATTCTAATTGCCACGACAACAACACTTGTTAATTGTTCTTGAGCACCGCCAACCATACCAAAGACAAACGCTAAATAATTTGCCAAACATTCAAACAATATAGTAATAGCTAAAGCAACAATAGCCGAATCTAACAACCCATATTTAATACATTCAGACACTCTTTTTTTATTACCTATTCCATAATTATAAGCTAAAATAGAAATAATCGTATTTGAAACTCCAAACACGGCAAATAGTGCAAACTGCATTATCTTATAATAAATACCGAAGCTACCCTGTAATAGTTCCGCATTTATTTTAGATGTGCTTAGAATCAAATTTACTCCCAGCATCATAATTGAAAGTAATCCTTGCATCAAGGCAGCAGGTATGCCAATGCGATAAATACCTTTAATTATATGCCAATTAGGGATAATTACTTTAAAACTGTTTTTTAATTCCTTATTAAAGCCATAATGAAAAATTATTGCCACTAATAAAGAGACAATTTGACCAATTATTGTTGCGTAAGCTGCTCCAACAATACCCATGTTCAAAGGATAAATAAAGAGATAGTCCAAAACAATATTAGTTAAAGCTCCACTTATTTGCGAAATAGTTGAAAACAAAGTCTTCCCTGTGCTTTGTAAAAAACGTTCAAATATAGTATAACCTATTGAACCAAAGGATAAACAACAGCATATCCTTAAATATTGTGTTCCCATTTCAATAACTTGAGGATTGTCCCCAGCTTGCATACTAATAAAGGCCCGACAACCAATTAAACCAAAGATCAAAAAAACCAAATAGATACAAAAACCTAAAAAAATACCATTCCCAACTATCTTTTTTAGCCCCTCAATATCCTTTTCACCTAATTTCTTAGATAGCATTGCATTTAAGCCAATTCCTGTCCCAACCCCGATAGCGATAATCAGAAGTTGAATAGGGAAAGCATAGGTTAAAGCCAAATTACCTGCCACACCATCTTCTCCCATATTAATAACAAAAGCCGTATCTACAATGTTATAGACAGATTGTAAAATCATTGAAATAATCATGGGTAGACCCATAGACCAAATTAATTTTTGAATAGGTTTTAGCCCCATTTTGTTGTCTTTTAAAATTTCCATATTTCCTCCAAAAAAATAAAAAGGTGTGTAAATCCTAGTTGGACTTACACACCCCTATAGTGCCACTCACTTTTACTAAATTTTAACACAATTTTTTCAAAAAAACAAATTGATTTTTCTTTAAAATTCAAGCTCTTTTTGTTTTTTCTCCTCTTGATATCCTAAGATAAAGCCTACCACAAAGCTGGTTAAAACACCTAATACTAAGCTAATAATTACACTCATTGATTTGTTAATTTTATTTAAAACCTTAAAACTAATAACATTGGCAAAGGTATTCTGTCTTAAAACTTCTTTAACACTTTCATCATACTTCTCGCTATAATCTTTTAAAGTTTTAGCATATTCATCTAATTCTTCTAAAAAAGCTTCACTATCTTCTTCTTGATATCCACCACCTAAAGCTTCATTAATTAAGTTAACATCTTCATCAATATCCGTTAACCTTAAATCTATTTCATGCAAGCTCTCAACATAAGTTGTTAAAGCTGTATCAATATAAGGATTATTAGGTGAGCTTTCATATATTTCTTTAATTGATTCTAATAATAAATTTTTTCTTTTCATAAGAATATTTTTTTCAGTTTCTAAAGCTTCTAGTTCATTTTGAATTTTTAAAAACTCTTCTTTACTTAGATAAGAATTTTTATAGGCAAGATATCGTAATTGATTAAGTTGCTGACTATTACTAAAAACTTGTAACTCTTCATAATATTTTTGAAGATTGCCCTCAGCAACATTAACATTACCAAAATAAGCAATCATTCCCTGATAGCCTCGCAGTAAAAGTTGTTCTTGAGCCTCTAAATAATTTAATTTAATATTTATTTTCTCAGAAGATTGATATCCTTCTAAATTAACTGTAAAATCAAATTTTAAATTTATAGCATTTTCATAAGGAATGTTAATTAAAGCTGTTATATACCTTCTAGCCTGATTATCATTAGCAAAAAAATTACCCTCTATCGTTAAAATATAATGATTCTCATTTATTTCAATATGAATATTTTTACCTAATTCATCAACATTAACATCTTTAAATTCGGCGGCTGTTGATTTAGCCTTAGATAAATTATCTTTGTTGATAATATCATAATAATTAAAAATTTGCCCATTAGCATAAGTGTTATTTTCAATACCATACCAACGATAATTAAATTTTGCCTCATAGTTAACAACCATATTATTATAACCAAAATTAATGATTACAAAAATTAATATGGTTGCAATACCAAAAATAAGACTAACGGCAATTTTCTTTTTCATTATCAAACGCCAAATTTCCGCCAATGATATTCCTTCTTCTTCCATACTAATCACCCATAAATATTATTTGACACACACTTGTAAAAAATACCAAATAAAAAAGGAATAAGTTAATTACCTATTCCTGTAGTAATTTTTTCAAAACCATTGGCTTTCATTAAAGCATCTAATTTCTCAATAACAAATATTGACCTAAAATAAAATATAATAGCTCCAAAAGCATAAACAAATATTAGAATTTCAGAAAAAATAATCAAAATAATTTTTAGCCAAAGCGGCAAACTCCAAAGCTTTGTTTTAGTTTTATAAATATGACCATCGATAATGTCGTTGGCATAGATTGCCTCATAAATATAACTACCATACCAATACCCTTTAACCATTGTCAAACTAAGTCGATTATCAACTATAGGCAAATTCAGCTTGTCTGCTTCAACTTTTTGATAAACATTGTGTTCTCGATCAATAATGCTTGTTCGTGGCGCATAATAAATAAAAATTGCTAACAATAGTATTACAATCCCTGCCCCGATTCCAGACCAACCGCTAATTAATCTTGTATCATTTTGAGAAGCAAAAGACATAATTGCTACCTCAGTCAAAACAATCGCTGTTAATCCTGAAGCAAAATTAATTATTTTAATGTTCCGATAATAATGCCCTTTCCCAAAAGAATTAAATAACCCTTTGATAGCAAAACCTAATTCAATAAAGGAAATAAATGCAATATTGATCCCTAAAAATTCTGAATAATTTATTGGCCTAGCATCCCATAAAACAAAGCGCGCCATATATACTATATAAACTAAACTAGCAGCAAGTAAAAATCCGGCAATTAGCTTGTTTCTTGTCTCGAAGCTTCTTTTTTCTGATTTAACACCTAAATAGCATTCTAATTTGGCAAGCATTAAAAAAACATTTACACATCCAGCCACAAAGAAAAAAACACCATAAAAGCCCGCTATAATAAATTTCCCTAAAGCTAATAAGGCATGTAAAGCAATCGAAAATTTTGTCGTAAATAAGGTTCTTTCTTCAAAAGAAAAATTGCGATACTTATCTATTAAAGCTTTCATGGTATCCTCCTTTCTAAACTGAGATTTTGTGATAATATTTTAATTGATTTAAATAACTTGTTCAAGTATATAATAGTTATTTTTCTAAATTAATATATTGTGATATAATTATAAAAAGTGAGGTGGATTATGAAAACAATTCAAACAAGCGTAATTACCCAGGAAGTTGCAAGACTTTGTATCGAATCAACAACCATTATCAATGATGATATTTTAACAGCCCTTAAAAAGAGTAAAAAAAATGAAAAAGATTTGCCTAAAGAAATACTTACCCAAATTATTACTAATGATGAGTTAGCTATAAAAGAAAATTTACCCATTTGTCAAGATACAGGAATGGCTGTCATTTTTGTAGAATTAGGTAATGAAGTTTATATTGATGGTAGTCTCGAAGAGGCAATAAATAAAGGTGTAGCTTTAGGTTATACTCAAGGATATTTAAGAAAAAGTGTTGTCGCTTCACCCTTGACTAGAATTAATACAAACGATAATACACCTGCCATAATTCATCTGAAAACAACTTTAGGTAATAACCTAAAAATAACCGTTTGTCCCAAAGGTGCAGGTAGTGAAAATATGAGTGCCGTTAAAATGCTTAACCCAGCTGATGGAATTAAGGGAATTAAGGATTTTATAAAAGATGTCATCTGTAAAGCTGGCGGTAAGGCTTGTCCACCACTTGTTGTAGGCGTAGGCATAGGTGGTAATTTAGAAAAGGCTTGTCTCATAGCTAAAGAAGCTCTTCTTCGCCCTATTGATGATCAATCAGCTGATAGAGAAGTTCACAAACTAGAAATAGAACTTTTAGAGGAAATTAATAAACTCAATATCGGACCAATGGGTCTAGGAGGTAAAACAACTGCCTTAGCTGTCAAAATAAATACTTACCCCTGTCATATAGCTTCTTTACCGGTCGCTGTCAATCTTCAATGCCATGTTGCTAGACACAAGGAGGTAATTTTATGAAAATAAAACTTCCTGAAGATTTGAAAAAATTAAAAAACCTTAAAGCTGGTGATATTATTGAGCTTACTGCAACGCTATACACAGCTAGAGATGCTGCTCATATACGTATTGCCAACATGCTTAAAAATAATGAGACCTTGCCAGTTGACTTTTCTAATACTTTTATCTACTATGCTGGCCCAACTCCTGCTAAGCCAAACCAAGTGGTCGGTTCTATTGGTCCAACCACTTCAATAAGAATGGACACTTTTGCCGCTCTTATGCCAAAACTACATATTTTAGGAACAATTGGAAAAGGGCCTCGAAGTGAAGCATGTTCTAAAATTTATATGGATAATAAAATTCTCTATCTTGTAGCTACAGGTGGCTGTGGCGCCTTACTTTCTAAATGTGTTGTTTCTTTAGAAGAGGTTGCCTTTTTAGATTTAGGGACAGAATCCATTAAACGTTTAAAAGTTAAGGATTTTCCCTTAATAGTAGCAATTGATCAAAACAATAACAATCTTTTTGGAGGTCAAAATGGACATTAAGAAGGAAGCACTAGCATTACACAAAAACAATTGTGGTAAATTAGAAATAAAAGCAAAGGTTAAAGTATCAAATCTCCAAGAGCTGGCTTTGGCTTATACTCCCGGTGTTGCCTATGTCTGTGAAGAAATTGAAAATAATCCGGATTCTATTTATACCTATACTTCTAAAGGTAACATGGTTGCTGTAATTACCGATGGTTCTGCCGTTTTAGGTTTAGGAAATATTGGCCCATATGCTGCTCTTCCGGTTATGGAAGGCAAATCAATATTGCTTAAGGAACTAGCCGGAGTTGATTCAATACCGTTATGCCTTGCTACCCAGAAGCCTGAAGAAATTATTAAAACTTGTAAAATATTAGAACCATCATTAGGTGCTATCAATTTAGAAGATATTGCGGCCCCTCAATGCGTTACAATAGAAAGAAAGCTGCAAGAAATTTTAAATATTCCTGTTTTTCACGATGATCAACATGGGACAGCAATTATTGTTGCGGCAGCCTTTATCAATATTGAAAGACTAACTAAGCGTAAACTTAAAGATATGACAATTGTAATATCTGGAACAGGGGCAGCTGGTTCAATGGTTGCTAAAATTTTAAAGCAGCTAGGCGCTAAAACCATTTACGCATATAATTTAAATGGTGTCGTTGATAAAGCTAAATATTCTTCTTATAATTTCTTAATTCAAGAAATGTTAGATCAAAAAATCTATTCTACTCCCCCTAAACACGATAATACTCTCGCATCTATCATGAAAAATGCTGATGCCTTCATTGGTGTATCCGCCGGTAATTTAGTATCAAAAGAAATGGTTAAATCAATGAAACCAAAACCAATCATTTTTGCGATGGCTAATCCAACACCGGAAATTAGCTATTTAGATGCTAAAGAGGCTGGCGCATACATCGTTGGTTCAGGACGTTCAGATTATCCTAATCAAATCAACAATGTTTTAGCTTTTCCAGGTATCTTTAAAGGGGTGCTAGAAGCTAAAGCAACTAAAATCAATGATGAAATGAAACTGGCAGCCGCCTACGCAATTGCTGGTGTTTTAACCGATGAGGAGCTAGCATGTGACTACATTGTTCCTTCTGCTTTTGATAAGCGCGTTGTTAAAGCAGTTGCTAAAGCAGTTAAAGAGACTGCTATAAATACTAAAGTTTGCAAATAAATAAATAAAAAGAAGATTGTTGAAGCAATCTTCTTTTTATTAGTTATTATGCTTTTTTTGATAAATCTCTGTATAAAAATCTTTCCAAATCTTGCTAACATGTTCCTTAGAATAAAAATCAGCAATCTTTTTAGACTTTTCTTGATAAGTTTTATATAAATCCTTATCCTTAGCTAAATTGTCAATTAATTTAACAAATTCATCAACATTATTTCCAGCTAAATAATTATCCCATAAAATATCCTTATAAAGATCTAAATCACGAAGTACAACGGGTTTATTGCTTCTTACAGCTTCTAATATGGACATAGGAAAAAGCTCATTAAAAGAAGGCATAAAAAGACAATCAGCCACATTAAACATTAAATTCATATGATCACGAGGGATTATGCCCAAAAATATTAAATTTGAACAGGGAGGATTTTCCATTATCTTTTTTAGTTCTTTAGCACCATCAGTGATTCCAGCAAAACTAAAACCACCACACCAAACAAACATTTTGTCGGGACTCCGCTTTGCAACCTCAACAAAATCCATGACACCTTTTCTAGTTTGAACTTGACCACAGCCTAAGACAACAAACTTATTATTAGGGATTTTATATTGTTCTTTAACTACAGCCACTTCATCTTCAGGTAAAGGATAAAATTGTTCACTAGATACATAATTAGGAATATATCTTATTCTTTCCTCTTTAACACCTAATTTTTTTAATGGTTCAATAAAAATAGGATTTACTACAACTAAATAGTCAGCTTTTTTATAAAACCCAACTACATACTTTTTAAAAACATAAAACGCTAATTTAGGTAATTTAATTGATCCATCTAGAGTTTCCGGTAAAAAGTGACAATACATAACACCTATGGTTTTTTTATTTTTCATTCTTCTATAGAAACTAGGATTTACCGTGTGGACATGAACAATGTCTGTCTTCTTTTTAGAATTTACATATACCTCAAAAAACTCAGATAATTCTTCTTTTACCAAAGCCACTTGTTCTAAATAGGCACTACCAACACCTTGCCCATCAACGCTATCAGCTTTGGAAAGCATATTAATTGTAATTTTCATAAAATCAACTCTTTTTCTATTTTAATAAATCTTTACAATAATTAATAATTTCTTTATCTTTAGCGTTAGCAAAAAAATACTTTTTAAAACTATCTCGATTAATAGTATCTAACAAAAATTGTTGATCAATTTTCTTTAAAATTTCAAGCATTGGCGTATGAGTGATTTCCTTAACACCATCTAAAATCTTTTTATTTCTTTGTTCGGGAACAGCTCTTTCACGTGGATAGCCTTGACCTCTAGGACCATTAAAAAGTTTTTCAAAGCAATACTCTAAATTTAATTCTGCTCCCCAACCAAAACCCTTTGCAAAAGGAAAAGCTGCGCAATTACCATCATTAATTTGACCAAACATATAAGCATCAGATGGGTCAACAATTAAACCACATAACACCTTAGGAAAAGAATTACAAGCTAACATAGCACCACTACCAGTCCCACAGCCTGTGACAACAAAATCAGCAGCCCCTGAATTTAAAAGAATAGCCGCAAGTAATCCGTTTTGAACATAGGTTAAAGAAGCATCTTCAGCGTTATACATACCATAATTATCAACTGTATGACCATATTTTTCAGCAACATTTTTTAATGTGTTATAAATAAGCTCATTTTTTGCTGCTTGAGAATTTTCATTAATTAAAGCTATTTTCATATTTTTACTCCTTTTTAAACATAAAGGGCGAATTTACATCCGGCCCTTTAAAATTATTAATTTGCTTTACCAATACAGCCAAACATTTCCATCTTTTGTTTAACTGTTTCTTTGATGCCTTCAGCACCTGGAGCAAGTAACTTACGTGGGTCAAAGCCCTTCTTTTCTAAATCCTTACCTTCTTCAATATATTTTCTAGTTGCAGCTGCAAAAGCTAATTGACATTCAGTATTTACATTGATTTTACATACACCTAAAGAAATTGCTTTTTTAATCATATGCTCAGGAATACCTGTACCACCATGTAATACAAGTGGCATATTACCACAAGTTTCTTTAATCTTAGCTAAAGTATCAAAATCAAGACCTTGCCAATTAGCAGGATATTGACCATGAATATTACCAATGCCGGCAGCTAACATATCGATACCTAAATCAGCAATCTTTTTACATTCTTGTGGATCAGCAACCTCACCACGACCGGTAACACCGTCTTCTTCACCACCAATAGAACCAACTTCTGCTTCAACAGTGGCACCTAATTTCTTAGCTAAAGCAACGATTTCTTTAGTCTTTTGCACATTTTCTTCAATTCCATAATGAGAACCATCAAACATTACTGATGAATAACCAGCTGCTAAAGCCTTTTGAGCTCCTTCGTATGTACCATGATCTAAATGTAGGGCTACAGGAACTGTGATATTTAAAGTTTCAATCATAGCTTTAACCATATCTGCTACTACCTTATAACCTGTCATATATTTGTTAGCACCCTCAGATACACCTAAAATTACTGGTGCTTTTAATTCTTCAGCAGTTTGAAGAATAGCTTTTGTCCACTCAAGATTATTAATATTGAATGCACCTACAGCATAATGGCCATTTCTAGCCTTTTCCATCATTTCTTTAACATTAACTAATGGCATAATTAAATTTTCCTCCTAAAAGTAATTCTTTCTAGGTATTATTATAATACAATACCACTAAAATTACAATGCAAACAAATCTAAAAAATACAACAATTAACTCTTATTTTTTTGATATTTTAACAATAATTCATAGACACAATTAAATTCAATTGGTTTGGTTACATGTTCATTCATACCAGCCCTGATTGCTTCCTCTTCATCTTCTTTGTAAGCTTTAGCTGTCATCGCAATAATAGGAATTGTTTTGGCATCTTCCCGCTTAGCTAAGCGAATTTTTCTAGTAGCATCCAAACCATTAAGTCTAGGCATCATAACATCCATAAGAATAGCCCCAAAATAATCAATATCATGATTTACATATTCTCTAATAGCCTCAATTCCATCGCATGCTTTAGTGACTTCTATTCCAACTGCCTCTAACATACTTGAGGCAATTTCCATATTAATTTCATTATCTTCAACCAAAAGAACGTGCATTCCCTTCAATAAAGAAAGATCAGCTGTTTCAGCTAATTTATACGGCTTATTCTTATTCAGCCTAAATGTAATCGCAATTGTAAAACAAGTTCCTTTTTCCAATTCAGAGGTTAATGATATCGAACCGCCCATCTTATCAATAAGCTGCTTGACAATAGACATTCCTAAGCCAGAACCCATATATTTTGTCCTAGCATTTTGATTATCTTCTTGAACAAATGGTTCGTAAATATGTTTTTGAAATTCATTACTCATTCCTATACCAGTATCTTTTATAACGAAAACGAATTTAGATATTTCATCACCAATTTCTTCTTCACTTACTTCAAAATCGATATGACCATCTTTAGTAAACTTAACAGCATTACCTAATACATTGATTAGAATTTGTCTTAAATGAAGTTTATCGCCCAATATTGATTCATTGGTTATATTAATTGATTTATTAAATACAACATTCTTAGCATCAATACTACTTTCTACAATTGTAGAACAGTCGTTGATTAAATCAAGTATATTTAATGGTTCTTCACTGATAATGATTTTGCCCGTTTCAATTTTAGACATATCTAACACATCATTCAAAAGTGACAATAAGTGATCAGAAGTTGTTGTAATCTTATTTAAACAATCGGCCACATATTCTTTATTATCTAAATTCTTCTTGGCTAAATTTACCATGCCCATGATTCCATTCATGGGTGTCCTGATATCATGTGATATTCTTGAAAGAAATTCTGATTTAGCTTTGTTTGCTTTATTGGCAGCCTCAATAGCTAACGTTAATTGATTATTGATAGCAGTTTGCGTTGATAAGGCTTTTTTACGATTTAATAACGCAAAAATAATAAAATATAAAATCGAAAAACCAATTAAAACAATTGAAATATAAATAAGAAAAATACGATTTGTATTATTAATAATTCCCATGTAATCTTCGCCAAGATTAACTGAATCAACCATAAGAATAATTGACCAATCATTATTTAATTTAATAAAAGAAACATAATATTTAGAATTATCAACATTTTCCGTTACAACCTTTATTTCCTCTGTGTTTAAATTGTTTTCTCCCATTAACCTAACAAACTCACTCAAATTATTATATCTTAAACCAGAGCCGTCGGCTTGCGAATAATGTAATAAAAGATTATAATCGGAGGCTAATAAATAAGTATGAAATCCCTTATCTAAGGTTTTAACGGACAAGCTCTCATTAATTTTACTAGCTGGTATAGCATAACCAATTTTACTAACAAAAGAATAATTATTACAATCCTTAATAAATAAAAAATACAACCTTGAATCAATATTATAAATTAATCGGCGGTATCGCCCAGTTAATTCTAAATTAAGTGTCTCATATCCATAAACATTATTATTTGATCCAACTACTATCAATAACTCCTCTTCTAAATCGCTTTGAAGAACCTTTATGGTCTCCATTACATCATTTTCACTATTTACCAAACGATTGAATGAAGCCTCTAATAAAGCTAATTTCTCATAACTACTTTCAATTAAATCATTAGTAAATTCACCGACATTAACTGTCATTTTTTCTAAATGTTCTATTTTTACTTCATCGACAGTGCTTCGTGTTTTATTAAAAAAGACTACAAGTAACACTGATAAAACAGTTAGACCGACAAAGCCAAAAATAGTTAGCAATAATTTTCTTTTGCTAAACATATTATCTCCCCTTTTGTCTTGTTTCTATCTTTTTAATGAAATTATACCCTTTATATATACTAAAATCAACAACCTGACAAAACCTTACAAAATATAATATTTTTTGCACAAAAAGTGTCAAAATTCAGATGCAAATTAGTCCTCATTTTCTTTTTTGAACGTTTTTATTATTTTGATAATCTCTTCATAATCTAACTTTAATTTATTAAAATAAACTAAATAATTTTTGCCACAACCTCCACGCAACTCTTCTGTAAGTAAAGAACATGAATCATATAATCTTGTCAAACTTAAATTTTGACAAATACCTTTAAGAGTATGGACCATTCTAAAGGCTTGTTCAAAATCTTTGTCTTCCAAACTCTTAATTAAGAGATTATAACTTTCATCATCTAAAAACTTATAAATATATTTAAAAACTAATCTTTCTCCCCCAAAACGATTAACAACATCAGCATAATTACCGCCAATTGCTTTATAGCATTCCTTTAATGTCATTTTATCACGTAATATAATCAAATTGTACTTAAGATTATATATTCTCCTTCTTTAAAAACTATTGTTCATAGTTATGAGTACAACATAACTATTATATCATCATTTAGATGTTATAATTTGAATACGCCCTACAATATATTTCTTCCCAAATAGGCTTATCAAAGATTTGATAGAGTAAAAGGCTTTTTAATTATATCATAGAATTTGTCGATTAAAAATATCCAATAAAAAGAATGTTTTATTCTTTTTTGCAATAAACTATTAGTAGAGGTGTCAACAATGAAAAAATTTTTAAAAGTTGCAATTCCGTTTGGTATATTATTATTTCTATATTTTGTGCCAGCTCTACTATATAAATCAGATGTAGAATATTATAATTCTTTAAATAAACCTTTCTTTGCACCACCAGCTGCCTTATTTGGCATTGCCTGGCCAATTCTTTATGTTTTATTTAGTTTATATTTGGCTTTTAAAATTGCCGATAAAACAATAACCTCTGAAGTGATCTTTTATTTTGTGGTTAACTATGCCATTAGTTTCTTTTTCAATAAAGTATTCTTCTTAGATAAAAATTTATTCTTATCCTTTGTAGTAACTTTTACCTCCTGTATTACAGGTATCTTTGCTTTCATATCAACATTTAAACTAGGTAAAAAAGGATTCTGGTTTATTCTACCTTATATTATATGGACTGTGTATGCATCTGTTTTAATGGCTAATATCTATTTAACCAATTAAAAACCTTTCTTTTTAATATGACCCATTCTTCTTCTAATTCTTTTTGAATTTTTGAGAATGAAAAAGGCTAAGTATTAAGTTACTTAGCCCTTACTTGTTAAGCCATACATTTGCTACAAAAATCACCTCTAGTTTTATTATAGCAAAAAAAGACACACTTCTAGAGCATGTCTTTCTATCATAACGATTTTTAACCTGATTCGGAACAGCTAACCATAACGATTTTTAACCTGATTCGGAACAGCTAACCATAACGATTTTTAACCTGATTCGGAACAGCTAATAAGGAAGTATTTCTACTTACACCAATATTATATGCTAAAATTAAAAATATTACAATGGTAAATTTACTTTTTTATGAAAACCTATTTAATATAGGCTTCTAGCTCCTCTTTTGTAGAGAAGATTTTTTGTCATTCGAAAAAGATGATTGTTTTATATTTTTTGTTTGACTAACGAAACCAAGCACTTATATTTCACAAATAGGTGCAGCTTGAAACGCTGGAATTTTTGGGGAACCTGTTCCATTTCAATTTTACAATTTCAATTTAACATACACATTTAATAATAAATAAAACTATAATGAAAAAGGAGAACTCGTCAATGACAATTTTAACAAATTTTTTGGCCGCAGTGATTTGGACTGCCCTTACTAGTCTGTTTGATATTATTTAGACAAAAAGAAAGAGGTTGTGAAAATTTTTACAACCTCTTTTTTCATTTTATTTTTGAATTGTGATGGACTAGATTTTTGGTTTGCGTTGGACTTTGTAAATTCAATTTAAAAGGCTTGGTCGATGCAAAATCTTTATCTTGGAAGATCTGTCCATCAGAGATCCTTTTTAACGTTGCCACGTCTTTTGTTTGTCTAAGCAACAATTCTAAATCTTGAATTATGAATTCTTCTCCGTCCATTCTAAAAGTTGATCCAATTAATGTATATGGTTCGGCTTCTTTGTATCGCACTTTTTTATTTTTTTTAATAGGTCTTGTTCTGTTAAGATATTTTTATTTGTGCCTTGTTTAGCAATCCACTCTAAACACTTTTGTTCTAATAATGTGAAGTCTACTGTTGCATTTAAGTATCCAGGCACTATTTTTTCTTTCCAATAATTTTTATTGGTTTCATTAAGTTTTTGACTATATACCAAATTTGCACTTGTATTTATTTCTTTTTTTATTAATGCTATGGCTGCTAATTGTTTTTTTAACAAATGAATATATTTTTTTTCGTTCTCGGTTTTATTAGAAAAAGATAAATCTATAGGCTAGATTTCTGATTTTGGAGCCGGAATCATATTATTTAAAAGTAATTTCCCAACAAATTCGTTTTGAAAATTTAATCGTTTAATGGCAAGAGTTGACTTTCTAGGGTTACCATTAATATAGTCCTTTTGATCTGGAGAAGACAAAGGAATAAAGTAAGGCATATTAGAATTGTTTATGACAATGCCCAAATGTGGCCTTTGAAAGGTTCTATCCTTCTCATGACTAGACAAAACTTTGCTATCATTATCGGCCAAAAAAGATATATATTCATCTGTTATTTTATATAAAATCATTGCCATCACCTTTTTCTCGTATTTTAGATAATTATCTTATCAGACGCGTTCTTTTACAAGGAAAAAGGACATTAAAATAATGTTAATGTCCTTTTCTATGATTTTTTAGGTTCGCCTTTATACGGTAGCGAATCACCGAGATTTTTTAGGTTCGCCTTTATACGGTAGCGAATCACCGAGATTTTTTAGGTTCGCCTTTATACGGTAGCGAATCACCGAGATTTTATGTGGTATTTCTACCTACATTCTTATTATATGCTAAAATTAAAAATATTACAAT
>CANQBD010000014.1 GCA_947589245.1 uncultured Anaeroplasmataceae bacterium | reverse complement strand
CTTAAAACCGAGTTTGATTCCTAATTATTTACTTTTTTAACACCCCATTTTAGGGGTTAATCCCAAATTCAGGTTAAATACAAGAAAAACAAATAAAGTTATAGCACCTACAAATAAATAATTATTTGCAAATTCAAATGCTGCTTTCCATATATCCATTTTATAAGCAAACATCATTAATAAAAAGCAAGAAATTAAAAACACACCTAAAGCTATAGAAAGCAAAATTACCTTTAATTTATTTGTTTCTATATTTTTCTTTGGAATCAAAGTATAATTTATATCTTGCTTTATTTTACCTTTACTATCAAAATATGTTTTCTTATCATTTTTGTAAATAAAAAATTCATCACCAGGAAATAATAATATTTCTATAAGTTTAGGAATCTTAATATATGAACAAGAATATCAATATAACGAATATGAAAATACAATAGAAAAATGTCAAAATAATAATGATTCTTTAATCAAAACCTGGCAAAATTTCATAAAAAAATATTTTTATAAAACCTCTACTCCAAAAGCCAATAAACTATCTAACCAACGAATATAACAATGATTATATTCAAAAATTACTGAATGAAATAGAAAAATTAAAAAACACAATTAAAGAAAAAGATATTATCATTAAAAATTTAATATTTTAAAACGCCTTATTAACGTATTATCACTTTGTATAATCTTTTGAGAAATTTTATTTCAAAGGAGCATACAAAATGAACAATAATATTTTAAATACTAATATTTCTATTGAAGATATTCTTTCCTTAGTAACTAAAAAGAAAGAAATAAAATCTATGGAGCTTAATTCAGCTTTAAATCTTTATCTTAAAATTATGGAACCTAACACAAGAACTGATACCAGAATTTACTATGTTGCAAATTTAAAAATTGTTTTTAACTTCTTCTTTTATCATCAAATCAACGAAACAAAAGATATTCAACAAGACATCATTGATAAGTTTATTAAATATTCACTTTCTAAAGGAAATAAACCAATCACAATAAATAAACGTATTGGAATACTACAAACTATGTTAAAACGCCTTAACAACCTTAATATCATAGATATACCAAATTTTAAATATAATAAGATAAAAGAAACAAAAGTTAAAATTGAACCTGTAAAAAAGGAAGACATAAAAATAATCTTAAAACAAATTGATAAAATGAAATTATCACATCAATTAATGATATATCTTCTTATAGGAACAGGAATTCGAAGAAACGAATTAGTTAACATTAAAACTAAAAATATAAATTTCAATGATAAATCTATTTATCTTGATTTTACAAAAAGTGGTAAAGGCAGATATTGTTATTTCAATGATAAGATAGAATCCTTAATTTTAAAATTAATAGAACAAAACAAATGTACTAACAATCCTTATCTTTTTGCCAAAGGTAATAGCCACATTGACAAAAACTCTGTTTCCTCTATGCTATTAAAATTAAAGAAAGACTTAAATATTGATGTTTTAAGTTCACATAAGATTAGACATTATTATGCAACAGAATTATTAAAAAACGGAGCAGACATCTATAGTGTTAAAGAACTTTTAGGACACAGTGATTTAGAAATGACACAACGTTATTTAGACTTTACTAACGAAGAAATAAAGAAAAGTAATTTCAAATTCAACCCCTTAAACAATCTTTAATTTTCGAGTATGGTGAGGATAATGACCATGCTTGAAAATCTTGAAAAAATAAAAAATAGGTTAATTTCTCAAAATTTAAAATTCTTTGAAAAATCAACCTATTTCAATATAAAAATCAAAAATTACTTAACATAATTTCTAATTTCAAGCATGGTGCGGGTAAAAAAACATAGAGCACCATAATAAGGAATTTAATCGTTGATATAACATCGATATTGTTGTTTGGATCTTACATGTATAATTGCATATCACTTAGTATATTTCTTATTATAGATATATACCGCTTAATTCTCCTAGCATTAACATCATGTAAGGCTGAAAATTCCTTAGGATTAAAAAAACCATACAGCAATAATGATACAGTGATTTCAGCCACACAGCTGTTAGAATCCATTTTTATCAACACCTCACTTCATACTTCAAATATAATTATACACTTGACAGTACCACATTATGGTGTTTTAAAATTTTTTTGAATTTTTTTAAAAAAATCATCTACTTCATATAATTTTTTTCAACTAAAATAACCTGGTAATTTTCTACCAGGTTATTTTAGCAAACCACTATTCCAAGTACTAATTTTTCTTAAAATTAGCGATTCTAGTAATGTTACCTTTTGAATCTGTATCTACAATGTATCTAGTCTTAGCTGCAGGTTTTCTAGCTGTGTTTTTAGATACTCTTCTCTTAGCTGCAGGCTGTTTTGTAGTTTTTTTAGTAGCAGCAGCCTTTTTAACTGTAGTTTTAGCCAACTTTAATTCCTCCTTTCCATGTTATAAAATTTTACGAATAATTTTTCCTGGTAATTTCAAAATTTTAATAATCAGCTTTATAATTAATGCTATTATTGTAACTACTAAAGCAAGGGCAGCAATAAATGCTATGAAGATAATTGCTAATGACAATGGAAAATTATCTAAGAACCACTTAACAAATTGACTCCATAAGCTTTGATCAACCGCTTCACCCTGTTCTACATCATCTTTGTCAACAGATTGAGAGATTATTTGACATTTGTAGATGACACCATCTTTTTGATAATGAAGTTCTAACATCTCAATTTGATCTAGCATAGTATAATCAGATTGCTCGCCAACATTAACTGTATTTCCCAAAAGCAATCTAGATATTTTTTGGATAGTTTTATATGAGGAATCTAATAACACGCTACAATCATAATCAAATGAAGTTTCAGGTAATGTTATATTTAAGGATCCAAATTGCTTGTCTTTAATTCGATTACCTAAATAAAAGGTTGGAAAATTAAGTTCTTGCGAAGTATCATTAACACGAAGCTTTTTTGATTCATTATTATATTCACTAACAACTTTTTCAGAATTTGTTAAATTATGTTCGTTTTCACCATAATTAGATAACCAATATTCAACATCGTGATATGTTAAATAGTCATATTGAAATTTAGCATATTCGATTGAATCATACTTTATATCTTTTGGCAGATTAAAATTATAAAAATATACCAACACGGTTGTTTCGCCATTGTTCCAAAAACTATTCCAACCATTTATAAAATTATCGTCTTGATGGACTTCGATTTGAATAACAGTGTATTCTTCTATGATGATAGTGCTATTGAATTTTGTTGATATTGTTAACTCAGTACCATTTTGGCTGATACTTGCTTCTAAAGAAAAATCACTTTTTGAATTAACATCACCAGCTATAATATTACTAACTTCAATTTGGCTAGTTTTATTAACTTGATTAGGCATAGTAAAACCTTTTACTTTATAAAGGCCATGATCCAACAATGTTTTTAATTTAAAAAAGTAACCATTGTACATAACATTGTCTAATTTGTATTTTATTTCAAAAGCTGATGCTGTGTTTGGTGTAGGGTTATACAAATAAAAATATGATTGTATTTTATCATCTTCAAAAACTAATGCCATAGCAACTACATACCATTTAGAATAATCATATTTTACTGGTATATAATAATCATCAATATTAAGATTTAAGTTTAAAAAATCATCTTCTATTGAGGTAGTACTATCAATTACTTTTGAGGGGGCAGAAGTTCCTGGTTCTGAAGGAATAATATTTTTTTTAAAAACTATTTCCTTAGTTATATTAGGGAAGCATGTAAGTCTATATTCCAAAAGGAACATTTCACCAACTATACTTGTTACGGTAATAGTGTTTTTGTCTGAAAATTTAAACTTATAACCAGAAAGCTTAAAAATTCCATGTGTCATATCATAATCTAATTCTTTAATATGATAATTATTATTAATGCCTTCAGGTTCAAAACTATAATTATTTATTTCAAAACTTATCCAAAAAGTTTGAATTTTTTCATCATAAGTATTATAAAATTTATATGGATCATAGATGTATGAATAAAACGTTGCATATTCTTCATCCAATTTCACCACAGCAAAATCAATAAATTCAAACCGATTTTTTTCTTTATTAAACCAATCTTGATTGCTGGCTGGTTCAGAAGCATGATATTTATCTATATTAACACCTAAACTATTTAAATCATTAGATATAGTTGTTTTTTCTGAAATGACTGTAGAGTAATTGGTATCAGCTGCTGAAACTTTCAAATTAAAAGATATAATTGTAAATATAAACACAAGTAAATATATCTTTTTCAAAATTTATCACCTCATTTTTAGCTAATAAAGGGAAGTTATTAGCTTCCCTTATTTAATTTTTTACTTGCGCTTTCTTCTAATACCACTAGTCACACCACCAGCTAAAGCAACTACTGCAAGTAGACCTAAAACTGCAAAAGTCCAATTTAACCAATTCCAATTTTTAATTGGCCACCAATGATTATTGCACTCATTCCAGGAATTAGACCAAAAATCACTTGTAAATAGATCAGTAAATTTAAAGTCTTTAGGTAATTTTTCTTCATTAGCTGTTGCAACAGATACAACAAAAGTCTTAGTTCTGTTTTCAGTTAAAAGAATAGTTAACTCATACTTACCAACTTCAGATGTAGTATAATCACCAATAATACCAACAAACTCTTCGGCAGTGATACCAAGTGATTGAATTGCATAAGCTTTAATCATAGCATCAGTCAACTCTTCTCCTTCCTGAAGAACAATAAAATATTTATCATACCAAATTTCAGGAGCAATCTTGTCTTCAACAATGATAGATATTTCTAATTTTTGAGTGTTACCTGCAGAATCTGTAGCTTCTACCACTCTTGCATACTTTCCAACAAGCTTATAATTTTTTAAATAATTATCTGGATCAGTAATTTCAAAGTTAATATTACCATCAATAAAATCATTAACCGTGAATTTAGCTTTTAATTCTGAATCAGTCAAAAGAACATTATTACCAACAGTTATTTCGGTTGGACCAACAATAGTAGGTTTTACATCATCGATAACCTGGACAGGAACATCAATGTCAATATAGTTGGTACCATCAGAAATTCTAACTTTTACATTAACAAGTCCCTTAGTAGCTGCAGCTGCATCATATGCACTTCTATCAAGAATGGTCTTTGTAGGCGTAACCTGGTCATCAGATGCTTCTACAACAGCTAAGATTTCATCATCGGTTAATAATTTGGTGTAACTAACTTGAATAGCTCTTGCTGAAGCTGTTGGTAAAACTGCATCATCAACTGTAATAGTTATAGTTTTTGTTTGAGAATTACCTGCCTCATCACTAATTTTGCATGTTACCTGGTAGGCACCAATTTTAGACCAGTTATCAGAGTATTGATTTAAAGTTAATTCTTTTGTTAATTTAGCTTCTAAAGTAGTTTCATCATAACCTACAAATAACGCTAATAAATCTTCTGTAGATAGTTGTTGATTGTTAGGTTGGTGGATATCATTAGCTGTTATGATAGGTTCTCTAACATCATAAATAATATATTCATTGTTTGACTCAGTTGAATTACCAGAAGGATCAGTTACAGTTACATCAACATAATAACTGCCAACCTTACTGCCCATTTTTTGATAGTAATCATAATCGATTTCAATCGTTAGTTCTTCAAAACTATAATAATTGTCAGATATATCAAATAGAGTTTTGATAAATTCATTTTTTGTAGGGAAGGCTGGCATATCATTAGTCATTGATACATTTGATTTAGCTTTAACTACAGGAGATGTAGCATCTTGAACTAAAATATTAAATGTAACATTATCTGAAATGTTTCCTGCAGAATCTGTAGCGTAAATAGTTGTTTGATAAGTACCAACCTTTCTATTTCCCTGATTATATGTTGTGCTTCTGACATGTAAGTTTGGATGTTGATCTGTATCATCGGTTACTACAATATGACTTAATATTTCATCCATTGATTGCATTCTATCAACATTTACAATATATGAATCAGGTTTATTAATTGATGGTTTATTATAGTCATTACCTGCTATAGAAGCTTGAGCTACATATATGCTTAAACCTGGATATAATCTAGCATTATTAGGACTTGGCAATGTAATTGTTTCGATTGGAACAATTACATAATTAACTTGTAATGGATGGGATGTTGCTTTTGGATTTTCAAAATCAAAATATCCCTCAATCTCCTTTTGCTTATCTTTCCAGTTTTGATCTATTTCGGAACAAATATCATGATTATCCCATTCATAACAATAATCATCTTCGTAATACATCTCAAAATCGCTATCCTCATACTTAATATGTAACATTTTATCTTGATAGGCTTTAAAATTATATAAGCTAAGAAGCTCATCAATTGGGCAAAAATCAACGTTAGTAACTTCCCATGTACCTTTTTTTATACTTTTGATTAAGGAAGCATTAATAAAATATAATTTTCCTTTTTCTAAAGTCATTGCTGGTAGGCCAGAATCATCAGTTGCTAGTGGTTTTTCTGAATAATCAATTTCATCTTTATTAGTCCAGTCAACTTCATAAGTATTATATTTCCAATCATATGCTTTATTAATAAATAAGTCATAATTATAGAAAAGTTGTCCTGGAGATGTTTTTCCAGCAATATAATTGTCAATATCACTTACATTTGTACTAATTTGACTTGATAGTGTAGTAGGTTCTACTTCATCAGCATTGACTAAAGCTTGAGAACTAAAGCCTAATACTGCAGTTAAAGCTGTAAAAATCATTATAATTTTTTTCTTCATTTTTCTTTTTCCTTTCTTTTTAATTGTTTTTTGATGATATTTAATTTATAATCTTATTGAGGTGATAACTATGGCAGTTAATAAGTATGGTAACGATTGGAAAAACAACATCATGTGGAATAAGGAATATCCATTTATTCCTGAAGTTACCAACGATGCAGGATTTACAATTCATGAAGGTGATGTTGTTGATTTTCTCTATGATGAACGTAAACAAATATATAAAGCTGCCAGAGTTTATAAAATCTATAGTAAAGACTACATTTGGGTAAGATTTTTTTATTTTCGTAATAAAACATCTGAATATATGACAACATCTAATGAGTTCTTCCCTCATGATCCAGCAAATATACCACCAAAAGATGAAAGCTTTGAAATGGAAAATCAAGGTGGCGTTAATTACTTACATCTCTTCTTAGCTTCTGTTTATTCTGAGGATAAATCATTACGCCTACCAAACGATTGGCATGCTGATCCTAAAAAAGTTACAGCTAGGCGCTTACGGGAAGTTGAAGCTCTTAAAAAGAAATATTAATACGTTCTTGTAACAGATACTTACGCCTTTCGGTGTTAATATAAGTATCTGTTTTTTTATATTTTGGTCTTCTTACGGGAACTATTTTGTAAACTTTAAATGTTGCATAGTAATTATGTCCTTTGTGAAACGTATATCCTTCTTCTACTTTTTGAGAAAACATTTTTTCAATAGCTTTATTTATGCATGAATCATTAAATGTTTTTTCTTCTTCGTACATTTTCTTACGACCACAATACACTCTTAATTCAATCATAAATTTATCTTTGATTCTCATATTTCCTAATTGAGAACTTTCAAAATTGAATTTAAGTTTACTGGATATAACTGATTTGCCATAGACATATTTTTTTTGCATAAATGCTCTCCTTTCTTTTGATTTTTTTAAATTTTTACGAAAAAAAGACATAGTGGTGGCATTTGTCTAAAGCCACACACTATGTCGTTTACATTCCTTAAATTAACTCACATTTAACATAATTTTTTAAACATGTCAATAGGGAGCCGACCGCATTTTTTTTAAGAGCCGACCGCACTCTTTTAATTTTGTAATTTTTTGTAGGTTTGCCCACACTGAAATTCTAAATATTCTTCATCGGTTATACCAGCCATTTCTTTAGCTGCTGGATATGCAAGCCATACAAGATCATCATGTTCCATTTTAAAGTTTTTAGACCAACGCCTAACGTTGTTTAAGACTAGCTTAGAATCCTTTGCTTTAGACTCAGCTAAATTTCTCATGTACCTTGTGTCATATCTTTCACAATCAGAAGTTCTAAAAGTAAATCTACCAACAAAACTTGCTGGAGATGGTTTTCCACTATTAACGATATCAGATAAATTGATAGCTTTATACTCTCCTGGCATGTTACCATTATTTGACAAACAAACATCTAATATGATATATCCATTTTTTAAATTATCATTAATCCTTCGTTGAAGATTGGCTACTTTATTTTTATAAACATAATATTTAGCTGTATATGGTTTTGGTTGAAGCTTCTTAGTAAGCTTATAGTGCTTATTAAAAAACTTTTCATCATTGGTACTTTTATAAAGATCCATTAAATCATTAAGCTTAGTCTCTTTTCTATCAAGCCTTCTTAGCTGCCTAAATGATTTATTTTCAAATTTCTTAATTTTACGTTGATAGTAATTCTTGATAAATTCCAAAAATAGATTTTCTTTCCTACCTCCAGCAATCTCTTTTCGGGATAGAACTCCAGCATAACCATGATCAAGTTCTCTAAATAATGCTTGGGTTCTTCCTGCTGCTTGGTCGGCTTGAAACCAATAAAAATCACTAATAAATTGTCTTTGAAATCCTTTGAAGTCTCTTATACCTGACTTAATCAAATAATTTGAATCTTCTTTGTTAGTCCACCAGGTGCCACATTCAGTCTCACTTAAAATTAACCTATCCTTCCAAGGAAAAAAGATATTTTCCATTAGCTTCTTATTTTTACCATTTTTTTGAGGTACTGAAAGTTCTTCATGACGTGTTTTTAAAAAGTGATAACTAAATTCTAAAGCTAACTTACCAGTGGATAAATCTTCTATATACGGTTGATTGGTAATAATAAAGTTTTGTTCAACATTTATACGAATAAACCACTGGATATATTCTTCCATTATAATTTGTAGAAAATGTTTACGATTAACACGGGTTCCTGCTGCATAAATACTTGGATAAGAAATTGGATCTTCAACAAAGCATCTATAGTCTTTAACTAGCTTTTCTGGTGTTATCTTGCTGGTATGAATATAATAAGGATTTATAAACATTTGATTATAAATAGCTATTCCTGGTCTTGTTTCATCACCGATAAAATTAGCTTCTATAATCTCTTTTGAAAAAGATAAAAATAAATTACTATTTTCTATTAACACCTTATCTAGTTTATCAAAATCAAATATGTAACAAATTTCACGTATCTTTTCCATGTCCTCTATACACTTATTAGAGAAGCTTCTAGCTAAAACTGCTGAACATCCAGAAATTAAGGTATCTTTACCAGCACCAGTATTACCAAAGACCTTTAGTAAATGTTTTAGATAATTTACGATGAATTTTTCAGTTGCCAAAACTTCTTTTTGATTTAGTAGCTCTTCACCTACAAAAAATCTATAAATAATAAGTAAAAACTTAATCAGAAAATAAGCTACTATAATTACAGGAAATAAAATGATTGACAGTGTATTAATGTAGCCATTTTTAAGATAATATAAACATATATTTAAAATGATCGTACCAATGAAATATAAGAAAATTAGACTCTTAACAAACCTTTTTAGCTGTGATGACTTAGGATAACAGCGTAAATAAAGCTTCTCAAAAGCTCCTTTAATGAATTTTATAAATTTAATAGGCAGAAATAAGAGTATTTTAAAAAAAACGTTCAAAATGCACTTTAGGCGCCTTAAAAAAATATTTTTTTTAACATCAAAATAAGTTAAATCGGTAAAAAATATCTCAATCATAGTTACTCCCACCTAAAATGTACCTTTTTCTTCTTGATTGGTAGCTGAGCTGGCGGCTCTTCAATTATCTTTTCTTGTTCTTCTTTAGCTTCAACAGTTTTTTCTTTGATTGAAACCCTCTCAACACCTGATTTAAGCTTTTCAAGTTCTTTAATAATTTCAGCTTTGATAAAACTATCAAGTACAATACTACGTTTTGTTGTCCAAGTCTTTGTGTTTGGATTATTATCTCTCCATATTTTTCGATAAATCAAATGTCCATGATTTTCTATAGCTCGAAGTCTTTTTTCAATCGTGCTTACAGCATAGCCTGTTCGACTAGCTATTGATACATTACTGTCAGACATTTCACCCACAAACCATAACACAGGGAAAATTTGGTCAAACAAATTACGTTCCGCCTCATTCAGTTCTTGATAACCAGAAAATTCTTGATAAATTCTTTTTAACTTGTGGTCAACTAAGACCTTTTGAACAATTTTCTCATTGTTTTTTTCCATATATACCTCCTAAAGAACAAAAAAAGTGGAAAAAATCCACAATAAAACAATTTTAAATGTTCTATCATAGTTTTTTCCACTTAACTATTTCTAAATCTACTTATATTATACTCAATATTAGCTATTAATTCAATTAAAAAAACAATTTTAAGACACCAACTAAATAGTAAGTTTGGAAATAGTAATGACTCATAACCAAGTCTTAACAAAATTAGGGGGCGCGAGCACCTATGGTGCGAGTTTACTTACAAACTAAGAACCTTCAGTTTATAAGTAAGTTAGTGGAATGTGAAACATTCAACAACTTGATTAACCCGACTTTTAGGCGGGTATATCAACAATTACCATTTTTAAGTAGACACCAATTTTACTAGCTTTAGTACCAAAAATAGCCAAAAATGCTTTATTAATTTTTAATATACCATAAGGTATATACATTTATAGTTATTAAATATAAGATAGACTGGGTGGCATTTTTTATTTTTATTAGGTGCAAACTAATATTTTTAGGTATGCAAATAAATATTTTTATCGGGCAAATATTAAAAAATAGGCTAAAAAAAAAGTAGGTTCGAACCTACATGCATGTGCATAAACACTAAAAACCCTCAAGTGAGGGTATTTTTAAAACTTATTGCTTACCAGACAATTCATAATACTTAAAAATTAAAACAGATTAACTCCAAAACGGGCTTTAAAATAATTATAACCTATAATTTGCCCATCATCATTTAGCAAAATATTAGCTGATACAGCTAATTCTCTTAGATCAGGAACTACCTTCCAGCCTATTACCTTTCCAACAAGCTTTCTAGCTTTTGGTATACTCATCGTTTTAATACGAACGATTTCTTCTTTTGACAAGCTTCTTACCTCTTTAGGAAGTTGTTTTATTAGGTAATCATCGATTACCTCTTGCTTGTCGCGTAAATTATCTGGTAAAAATTTGTTAAAGAATTCAGACACATTAAAATACTTACTTGTAACTTCATGAATGAAATAAGCTACCATTTCATTCTGATCACTATATTTTCCCTTTGCAACACCACTTTCCTTATAGTGCAAGTATTTTTCTTTTGCCTTCTCAACGTAACTTAAAAGACGTTTTGAAACGATTTTACGAAGTTGCTTAGAATAAATCTCTTCAAGCTTTTTAATCATTTCTAGCTGACATTCATTAGGTATAGAAGCATCATTGACATGTTTTGTAGCCAAGCTGTTTGCATAAGAGCTGATGAACTCATCGTTTTTCACTTCATAGATGTTCATTAGCTGATAAGCTACTTCTTCATTTAATGTCACTTTCCTAAAGCCTGTAAAGCTATCCCGTTTAATTAACTCAAGTCTTTCAAGCGTTGCCCAGCCACGCTTGATTGTAGTAATATCTACATGGTTGTAATAAAACTGGCTAAAGTAGTTCTGGATACCTTTATTAGAAAACATATATTCCTTTTTACAATTCTTGGCTTGACCATAAAATTCAATCACATGAAAGTACAAAAGAACATAGAATTCAATTCTTTTTCCTTTAGCAATATTCTTTTGATAAAATGCATCTTTGGCAATACCATTATACCGATAGTATTTGTTTTTGAATCCAGTTGGTGCATATTTCCCATTTTCTACAAAGTTTAATGCCTTCATGATGCTTCCTCCTTTCTTGAAAATAGTCTAATAAAGTAATTTACTCATTCATATTTAAGGAATGTCTTTAGACAAATTAGTAAATTACTTTATTAGACCAGCAACAAAAGCTGCTAGCTTGTCTTTTTTGTTTTATTATCTTCTGGTTCTTCTTCAGCTTCTTCAAAGTTTAAGTCAGTTTCTATAATCTCATAATCATCACTATCATTGATTGATCCTTTTAATAGCTTTTGGAGCTGTTTTTCTTGACCAAGAACAAGCTTTTGAATTTGATATAGTTTCTTATTAGTAATGTCAACAAAATCATCTGTATCATTTAATCCAGCTGATTTTGAAATCGATGATAAAACAGATATAGTAAACGCCATAGTCGAATTGTCTAGTTTGATTCTGATATCGTTTAGCAT
The DNA here is from genome assembly GCA_947589245.1 of uncultured Anaeroplasmataceae bacterium. Lineage (GTDB taxonomy): Bacteria > Bacillota_I > Bacilli_A > Acholeplasmatales > Anaeroplasmataceae > Pelethenecus. Next base: position 26,005 of record CANQBD010000014.1, on the reverse strand, counting down.
AGCCTGCATCAAAGAAATTACATCTCTTAAGTCAACATAGGTTCTTGAATCATGCATAACATCTACACGATATGTTACTTTAGTATTCCTTTTCATTTTAATAAAACCTCTAGTCACTTAATAATTGTTCAAGTTCTGATATAGAATCATATAACTGTTCTATCTCTTCACTTTTTTCTTTTAATTCTTCTTCAATCTCTTCAAAACTAGATACTTCAACAATTCCAGAACTAGTAGTTTCAACTACTATTTTGTTATTACCAAAATTTTGACCTTCTAAAGCTTTTAGTATTACATCAACCAATTTTTGATACATTTATTTTTCCTCCTCTAAGTAAATGTTAAATTGCATGTATTGCTAGTATAGCAAATGCCAAATTTAATTCATAAGAAGTTAAATCTCTAAAATCATCAATGCCATCAAAGGCGGTTACAACTATTGATCCCATAATAATATCATTATCTAAAAATATGTTTGGATCCAAATCCTTTATTTTTCCTTCCTCATTACATATGATCCTTAGACTTTTAATAAGTGGAAGCACCTCTATATACCCACCAACGATTTCTTGATAAACATTTAGTTTGTTTTCTATTTCTTTTACATATGCCTGTCTTCCAGGTTCCTTAATTACTACTTTCATCATTTTCTAACCTCCATTTTTTACCTCATTTTTTGCCATTAAGTCGGCTAAGGTAAAATGCCAAACCTTAGCTCACTTAATAGTAAAAAGCGCCTGGTGATAATGTATGCCAGGCTTTAAAAATAGGGAGTAAAATAATGGGAAAAGTATATTATAATTAATCTGGCATTTTTTTAGAGTACATCATGCATATGTTAAGTGGAGGAAGTGCATGATGAGAATTTGATTCTGTTTTAGCATCACAGAAAAGCCTCTATCTCTCTTATAGATATAACTAACTTATAGATATCAATTAGTTCAGGTAAATCAACAAAAAATCACGATTAGTACTAAAAAACGCTTGATTTTATGGTATAATAAAACTGCGAATTCTTATTAATAAGCTTTTTTCAAGGTTTTTTTAGTAAAAACCCTATTTTTTGTTGAAATTCAGCTTACAAATTGCAAACTGTACCATTATTATATGTTGCCGTTTACATTTTGTCAATATTTTTTTGAATGGAGATGAGTAAAATTAATTTTAAAGAAAATTTAAAATCATTAATGATTGAAAAACACATTAAAAATGTAGACCTAGCCAAATCAATAGGGCTAAATAGGTCGACTATTACTCTTTACTTAAATGGTCAACGAATGCCAACATATGAAATATTAGAAAGACTTACTATTTTTTTTGAATGTTCATATGATGACCTTTTAAAGTGATTAATGAAAGACATTGTATGGTTTACAATTTAATTTAGGATCAATCTAAACAAAATAATTAATTGGAGGTATATATTATGAATTGCGATTACGTTGAAGAAATTGTTGAATTGACAGATGGAATGTATCAAAATTTTTTTTATAGAAATTTTTCTTGGATAATTGTAATCATAGCTGGAATAGCAATTATTATGTTTTTCCAAATCATTCTAAACATTGGAAGACAAAAATTAATAGAAGAAAATATAAAAGAAATTAAGGAACTCAATAAAAAACTTGCAGAGGCTGTACAGAGGGAAGAAAATTTAAATAATAAATATGATCAGCTTCTTCTCTCATTGGCTAAAAATAACGAAAAATATTAATATTTTAATTTAACATTAATTGAATTCGCAAGCTAAACACCAAAATATGGTATAGTCATTTTGTATAATATCTAAACACACTATAATAAAGGAGATTATACATATGAATGATATACTAAATTCTAATATTTCAATTATTGATATTATTTCACTTATAGCTAATAAAGAAAAAACAATTAAATCAATGAATCTGAATGCTGCATTAAGATTATATCTTAAAATTAGAGAACCATATTCACGACCTGATACATTGATTTATTATAAAGATAATTTAAGTTTAGTCTTTAACTTCTTCAGTCAGGAACAAGTCGTTGAAACTAAAGATATTAATCAAACTGTGATTGATCACTTCATCAAGTTTTCTCTTCATAAAGGAAATAAGCCTATTTCTATTAATAAACGAATCGGAATCTTACAAACAATGCTTAAAAGATTAGCCGAAATTGGAGTGATTGATCTTCCAAACTTTTCGTATAAGAAGCTTAGAGAAACAAAATCTAAAATAGAACCTGTAAAGAAATCTGATGTTAAGCTGATATTAGCTCACATCAATAGTATGAAGCTTTCACACCAACTAATGATTTACTTGTTAATAGGAACAGGAATCCGAAGAAACGAATTAGTTAACATAAAAGTTGAGAATATCGATTTCAAAAATAGGTCTATTTATTTAGACTTCACCAAATCTGGAAAAGGTAGATATTGTTATTTCAATCAAAAAATTGAAGTGTTGATATTGAAGCAGATTGAGAATAACAAATCTACCCTTAACCCATATTTGTTTGCTTTAGGCTCAGGTCATATTCATAAACAGTCAGTGTCTTCTATGCTATATAAGCTGAAGCATGATTTAAATATTGATGTGTTGAGTTCTCACAAGCTAAGACACTTTTATGCCACTGAGCTATTAAAAAATGGTGCTGATATTTATACAGTCAAAGAATTACTTGGTCATTCAGAACTAGAGATGACACAGCGCTATCTTGACTTTACAAATGATGAAATAAAGGAAAATAACTATAAATTTAATCCTTTGAATAATTTATGATTTTTCGAAACATGTCAAGGAGCTGACCAGTTTCGAAATTCAACCTTTTTAAAGATTAATAAAAACAAAAAAGGCTGATTCACAAAGTATTAAATACCTTGATATATCAACCTTTTTCCTTAATTATATTGAAAATTAGACCGACACCTAATTTCAATTTCAAACATGGTGCGGGTAACAGGAATTGAACCTGCACTCCGTGGGAACTAGATTCTAAGTCTAGCGCGTCTGCCAGTTTCGCCATACCCGCATATTTATCTTAACGCAATAATTATATAAAATTAATTTTTTAAAGTCAAGATAAAAATATATTTTGTAATATTTAACATTTTTAACGTTTCCGAATAACCCTCATTTTAGCACTATGAGAACGATTATTTTCTAATACTTCATCAGAAGTTGGTATGATTGGTTTTTTAGTAATTAATTCAAAAGGAGCTTCCTCCTTGATAATCATTGGTACACCCTTAGGAATATCTAACGTACTTCTTTCTTTAAATACTTTCTTGCAGATTCGATCCTCAAGTGAGTGAAAAGTTATAACACAAGCTCTACCATCAGAATTTAACATTTCTAATGCTTCGTTAATACTTTTTTCAAAAACACGCAATTCATCATTTACAACTATTCTCAATGCTTGAAATGTTTGCTTAGCAGGGTGACCTTTTTTATTTAATACCTTTTGAGGTAATGCTCGCCTAATAATGTCAACAAGTTCAAAAGTTGTTTCAATAGGTTTTTTTATGCGAGTCTTTTCAATTTCTCTAGCAATATTTTTAGCGAAAGGTTCTTCACCATATGTGAATAACACTTTAACTAAATCTTCATAAGAATATTCATTGACAAGATTATAAGCTGAAAACTCTTGTTTTTGATTCATACGCATATCAAGTGGAGCATCTAAACGATAAGAAAAGCCTCTTTCTTCCATATCTAATTGAAATGATGATACACCTAAATCATAGATTATACCATCAATTTTATTGACATTAAATTTAGCTAATTCTTCTTTTAAATTACAAAAATTAGCATGAACAAAAGTATAATTAGAACCTATGGCATCTAAGCGTGATTTACTTTTAGTAAAAGCATATTCATCTTGATCAAAGCAATACAGATGACCAGTTGAAAGCTTTTCTAAGATCAATGAACTATGTCCGCCACCACCTGTTGTTGCATCAACATAAATTCCATTTGGCTTAATAGCTAGCATATCTATTGCCTCATTTAGTAAAACTGTCTTATGTATATACATCAAAAACACCTACCTTTATATAGGATAAAATAGAAAATAGACACCCCAAGTGTCTATTTCTATAAAGAATATTTTAAAATTATTCCTCAGTTTTTTCAGCCTTTGGAGCAACTACTTGTTTACCTTTGTAAAAACCACAATTTGAACAAACTCTATGAGATAAAGTTAATTCACCACAGTTAGGACAAGTAATCATACCAGGAACACTTAATGCTTGATGAGAACGTCTTAATCCCTTCTTCATTCTAGTAACTCTATGCTTAGGTACTGCCATCTTTTTACACCTCCTATAATAAATCCTTTAATTTAGCAAAGGCCGGATTTATTGACCCTTCACCATCATCAGAATCATCAACATCATCATTAAAGTTAACATTAGGAGCCACAACCTTCATTGGTTTATTAACCAATATATTAGTTAAAACAGCTTCCTTAGTGTCAAGTGTTTGACCTTCAATGATAAACGCATCCTCTAAATGATTATCAGTAGTATAAATTTCTTCTGCCAATGTATCAATATGTATTGGTACTTCCTGTAAGCTTATAGCACATTGCATTACCAAATCTGCTTTAATATGAAAATTAAACAAATAGGTATCAGTACCTCGAGGCTTAATTTCATATTCAACAAGGGTTTTGCCGATTGAAATAATATCTTCAAAACCATTAAGTTCTAAAGATAAATCTAATTCTTCAGCAATTTTATAGGGCATCGGAAGTTTTGTTAACTGAGCTAAAGTAAACTTCATAAAATCACCTCAGCATTGATAATTATATTAATTTTACGTTGAAAAGTCAAGAAAAATATTGTGGCTTGACTGATTATATCAATACATATTTAAAAAAAGGCCATAGGCCTAGCCTATGGCTCTTTATTTATCTGTAAATTCTAAGACTACATCAACTAAATCTTCATAAAAATCACTTTCGTGAGTAACTAGTATTACCGAGCCTTTAAACTCATTAATACTATCCCATAATTCTGATTTAGAATAGACATCTAGGTGATTAGTTGGTTCATCAAAAATTAAGACATTACTTTTTTTAATCGTCATAAGTGCAAGTCGGACCTTAGTCTGCTGACCACCTGATAACTGAATCATTGGCCTAGTAGCTAATTCACCCTTTATACCAGTTGTAGCCAAAATACTTCTAAGCTCACCATCTGTTTTCAATGGATAGTAGCGCTTTAAATAGCTTATGGGGGTAGTAACATTATCATATTCCTCTTCTTGAGAAAAATAATTCATGTCAACAGATGGATTCCAAGTAAAACTGCCACTAATAGGCTTCAAATCTCCTACAATTGTTTTAATAATAGTTGATTTACCAATGCCATTACGACCTAAGATTACTACCTTTTGATTATGCTTTAGTAAAAAATTTAAATCATTTAAAACTTGTTTACCATTATAGCCAACCGTTAAATTAGCTAATTTTAGAACATCTTGTCCTAAATCCTTAGAATAAGGAAAGTGGATATGCATAGTTTCATGGTAAGTTGGCTTTTCAAGCACCTTTAAACGTTCAAGCATCTTTCTTCTTGATTGGGCTTGTTTGCTTGTGGTAGCTCTTACAATATTCTTTTGAATAAAAGCCTGCGTATGCTTAATAAATTTTTGTTGATTTTCATAAGCACTTTGATATTGTTTATCACGTAAAGCTTTTTCTTTTAAAAACATATCATAGTCCATTTTATATCTAACCATTTCTTTGTTAGCAAGACAATAAACAACCCTTCCAATTTGTCTTAAAAATTCCTCATCATGACTAATAACTACAAAAGCCTTATCAAAACCTTTTAAATATTTAGCTAACCATTCAATATGACCACTATCTAAAAAGTTAGTAGGCTCATCCATTAATAAGACATCTGGAGCATCTAATAATAGCTTTGCTAAATATACTTTAGCTCTTTGCCCACCGCTTAAATGCTTTAAATGAGTGTTAAGGCCATAGCTAGCAATACCTAAACCATTGATCATGTTACCAAGAGTAGAATTGATTTGATAAAAGTTCTTTTCCTCTAATTCATCTTGAATGGTTTGGGCATAATTTAAATATTTTTCATACTCAGATACAGGACAGTTATTTAGCTTTTCATAATAACTATTCATCAAAGCTTCTTTAGCATACAAAGGAGCAAATACTTCAGTTAAATATTCGTTGATAGTCACATCTAACTGAACCTTTAATTGTTGATCTAAATAGCCATAGCTGACATTATTAAACCAAGTAATTTTACCAGCATCTGGAATCAAATTTCCAGCTATTAAATTCATAAAGGTCGATTTGCCACAACCATTTTCACCTACTAAAACAATATGTTCCTTTGGCAAAATACGAAAATTGATTGAATTATATAGCTCTTGATCGGCATACTTGAATTTTAGACCTTCAACCTCAAGTAACCCCACAAGTATCACCTTCTATCTAATTAATTATAATTTTCATTGTGTTTTTTAATTATTTCAATAAATTCTTCTATGTTAACTGTAATTTGTTCAGTAGTACCATATTTACGATAAGTAACTAAATTATTTTCAATTTCCTTATCACCAATAACAAGAGTATATGGAACCTTCTTTGTTTGTGATTCTCTAATCTTGTAACCAAGCTTTTCATCACGATAATCAGCTTCAAAACGAATTGATTTATCTAAAAAAATACTTTGAAGCTTATCACAATATTCTTTGTGAAGACCTAAATTAACAGGTAAAATGACAACTTGAACAGGAGCCAACCATGTTGGAAAAGCACCAGCATAATGTTCAATTAAAATGCCAATAAATCTTTCAAATGAGCCAAATAAAGCACGATGAATCATAATTGGACGCTTTTTACTACCATCAGCATCAACATAAGTTAAATCGAACCTTTCTGGTAAATTCATATCTAATTGAATAGTACCACATTGCCAAATTCTATTCATGGAATCACGAAGCTTAAAGTCTAACTTAGGACCATAGAAAGCACCATCACCTTCATTTAACTTATATTCAAATCCAGCCTTTGTACAAGCCTCAGCTAAGGCCTTTTCAGCCTTGTCCCAAACAGCAATTTCACCAATATATTTTTCAAGTGGACGAGTTGATAATTCAATATGAAATTTTAGATTAAATACAGAATATACCTTTTGATATAGTAAAATAATTGCAGCAATCTCATCACAAATTTGATCTTCAGTCATAAAAATATGGGCATCATCTTGAGTAAATGTTCTTACTCTAAATAAACCATTCAAAGCACCACTTGCTTCATGACGATGAACCAAACCTAATTCAGCTAATCTCAAAGGGAATTCCTTATAAGAATGAATTGAGTTTTTGTAAACCAACATTCCACCCGGACAGTTCATCGGTTTAATTGCATACTCATTTTCATCAATTGTTGAAGTGTACATATTCTCTTTATAGTTAAACCAATGACCAGAAATTTCCCATAATTCTCTATTTAACATAATAGGTGTTTGAATAAATTGATAACCAGCCTTAATATGAATATCAGTCCAAAAAGCAGTTAATGTATTTTTTAACATCATACCCTTAGGCAACCAAAATGGAAAACCAGGACCATATTCTGAAAGCATAAATAGCTCTAGTTCCTTACCAATCTTACGATGATCTCTTTTCTTGCGTTCTTCTAACATATTTAAATATTCATCTAAAGCTTCCTTTGTTGCAAAGCAGGTACCATAAATACGAGTTAACATTTCATTTTTAGAATCGCCACGCCAATAAGCACCAGAAACATTTAAAAGTTTAAAATTCTTTAAAACACCAGTAGAAATAACATGCGGTCCACGACAAACATCAGCATAATCACCTTGTTCATAAATGCCAACCTCTGAAGCCTCAACAGCATCAATTAATTCACATTTGAATTTATCATTCTTAAATTTTTTCTTCGCTAAATCTTTAGCTAAATATGAATGATTGATAGCAATATTTTCTTTAACAATTTTCTTCATTTCCTCTTCAATCTTTGGTAAATCCTCTAAAGCTACATTACCATTGACAGCAAAGTCATAGTAAAAGCCCTCCTCTATTGCCGGACCAACACCAAAGCAGGTACCAGGATATAATCTATTCATCGCTTGAGCAAGTAAATGGGCACAAGAATGATTTAAAACTTGAAAAGCCTCTTCATCTTCTAATAAAACTAATTCAAGCTTACAATCCTTAACTAAAGCTGTTTTTAAATCTACAAGCTCACCATCAATCTTAGCTACACAACATTTCTTAGCTAAACTAGGTGCTAATTCCTTGACTAATTCAATAATTAGTTTACCATTTTCAACATCCTTTTTACTTCCATCCTTTAACTCTACCTTTATCATTTTCTTTTCCTCCTAAAAATACTTTAAAATAAAAAAACGCCCTTTAAAAAGGACGAATTATTCGCGGTACCACCTTAATTTTAGATAAAATCTAACACCTCAAAATCTTTAACGCAGACATACGAAGTAGCATTTCCTCTACTCATCTCTTGAGGTGGTAATAAAATATTTGCTATAAATGCTTGCACCAAATACATTCTCTCTATAATAGCCTAATTATTTTATCGTGTCCTCAATTATCACGATTTGTAAATATTATAACGCTTTTAAATTGTTTTGACAATAGTCTATCTAAAATATTCTTTATTATCTAATTCAATACTTTTAACAAGACCATTTAAACGCGATTTAAGGCGATTTCCCTTTAATTGATCACTCGGTGAATTAGTAATACTTAAATGACTAATTAATTCATTATCAAAATTTAAATTGGATGAAATAAAAACAGGCTTTTGTTCCATTAAACGATAATTTAAAATTGAACCAAGCATTTCATCACGTAGCCAAGTTGTCATATTCTCACTACCAAAATCATCAATTAATAAAACATCAACACTCTTTAAATAATTAATTAATTCTTCTAAACGTTCTGTCCCAATCGCATTTTTAAGTTCCACAACCAAATCTGGAAAATAGATGATTAAGCTCTTAATATCATTACGAGCCAATTCATTAGCAATACAGCCTAAAATAAAAGTTTTACCTGTAGCAAAATTACCATGAATGTATAAGCCCTTAACAAATTCTTTATTCTTTTCTTTATTGATAAAATCAATAATATATTCATAAATTTTTTTACGATTAGGAGTATTAACCTCAAAATTGGCTAAAGCAGCATTTAAAATACTTTTAGATACAAATAAAGTATTAATTAAAGAATTACGCAAAGATTTCTGTTTGGCTTGTTCTTTATATTTACATTCCTTTAAAAGAAAATTACCATTCTCAATTATTGTTTGGTAGCCAATACTATTATTAGCACACTTCTCTAAACAAGAGCATTTTTGACAATTATTAATTTCCTTTAGGTAAGTTGCAAAATCATTGACATTATTAAGATTTACATCAAAATCCTTTAGCATTGGATTACTGGCAATTTCTTTTACAAAATCTTTTGCCTCTTTATTATTACCTTTAAAATCAACTTTTATCATAAAGTTTCACCACTTCCTGCTGTATATTTAGAATTTTGAACTTTCTTTTTCGAATTATCAGCCTCATAATTAGTTGAAAATTTAATAGCATCAATTGTTGTAAATACATTGTTACTAATCCAAGTTTCACTTACCTTTTTAAAATAAGCTAATGGTGGAAGTTCACCACTTTTTTCTTTTAACACTTTGATAATCATACAATTTAAAACACCTCTAGGCAAAATAATATTAGCATAAATATCATTAATAGTGCTTAAATAATTAGCTGGAAAATTGGGCATTAAATCAGCCAAAATATCCGCTGCCGGTGTATTATCTAAATAATTTATCAAATCAACAGCATTGATATTTTCAGCTTCCTTAGTCAATAATTTTGGAGCATCCATATGATGCAAATAGCTATATAAAATATTAGCTTTCTTCTTTAATAAACGATAATCAAATAAACCACTCTTATTGATAGACTCATTATAAAGTTGAGCCATTTGCATCTCATCAAAAGCATAAACATAAGCTAAACTATTAATTTGATCTGTAAATTGCTTTGTAATACCTGTCTCTAAAAAATCAAGATTAATATTCTTAGCAAACTTATCAAAATCAAATTGACGATTATTGATTTTTACATTATTAGGCTTTCTCCCAAGCAAATACTGAAAGCGACTAAAACTGACATCTTCATTAATTTGGGAAGTGAAAATATCCTCAAAATTCTTTGTTATATTCTTAAAACTACTCTTATCAATTTTTTCAATTTTAAAATGATTATAAATTTTTTCATAAAGCTCTTTGCCAACCTTAGAATAAAGATAAAGACCTAAAGTAGCATCCTTTATAAAATTCTTTGGTGATAAGGGTGGACAAATAACATAAATAAATTCATCATCTTTACAATAGGTTTGTAATAAACCAATACCTTCAAGCTGATAACGAGCCTTTAAAAAATCTTTTTCAGTCAAATCATATATGTCAAAGATTTCCTGATGAAGATAATTTTCACTTTTTAAATTATTTCTTTCAAGTAGTGATTCTAAACCAAAATATAAGCATATTGCTTCACTCTTAATTAAAGGAGCGTAAAGCAAAGATATTGTAGAAACATCATCACTTGATAAGCTAAAGCTGGAATAAATATTTAATTTCTTATGTGCTAATGTCTCCATAATATCCCTCCTTATTTATGTAAACCTAAGCCCTTTAATTCATAAACCTTCTCTAAATTCTTATAAATAGTCTCTAATAAAGCAAAAGCCTTCTTCTTATTACCAAATAAATACTCAGCACTAATATAAAAATCAATTGAAGATTCTTTAGGGTTTTGTTCAATAATTTTAGCTAAAACAGTCATATGAGGCTTTTCAGCAAAAATTTCAGAATAACCATCATCAATTGAAACCAGTCTTAAACCAACTTGCTTACAAATGGTTAGATAAGTATTCTTTATTTCCTCATAGCCTGCTTTATAATAATGAGTTTGTAAAAGCTCATCTATTAAATTTTCTTTTGTTTCAACTATTGCTGCCATAATTATACTCCTTTTATATCTGTAATTATATTTATAATTTGTTCTTTAGAAGCTGCTAAATCTCCTAAAGTGGAAATGACATAATCTGATTGATCTTTTTTAATTTCAAGATCCATTTGACTATTAATTTTAGCAATTGCATAATCCCTAGTTATCTTATCTCTAGCCATTAACCGCTTAAGTTGGATTTTTTGAGGAACATACACACAGATTATTTTATCACATAAATACGCTAATTGCGATTCAAAAAGTAAGGGAATATCAACAAATATCATCTCATTAGCTGAAATTGCCACTTCTTTTTTAATTTCTTCAACAATTAAAGGATGGCTAATACTATTTAAAAGTTCCTTAGCATTAGCATCATTAAAAATTAATTTCCCCAATTTTTGACGATCAATTTCACCTAAAGAATCTAAATATTCTTTACCAAAATTAGCAACTATCGCCTCATAGACACAGCCACCCTTTTGGCTAAGTCGTTTAGAAATGTCATCAGAGTCAATAACCTGATAGCCTAAGGATTTAATAATATTATCTATGGTGCTTTTCCCCGTTGCAATACCACCAGTTATACCAATAACCTTTTTCAAACTTTCACCTACTTTTGACAATTTGGACAATAATAGCTAGTCCGCCCATTAATCTTAGATTTACTTAAAGCTGTATTACAACGAGGACAAATAGTCTTTGTATGGACACATAAAAAGTTTTGATAGTTGCCAGCAACACCTAAAGATGAGGTATAAGATCTAATAGTTGTCCCCTTATTTTCAATAGCTTTATTTAAAATTTTTAGACTATTATTCATAATTAGATCTATTTGTTCTAAAGTAATACATTTGGCCTCTGTAAAAGGACTTATGCCACAAGCAAATAATACTTCATCAGCATAGATGTTTCCTAAACCAGAAATAATACTCTGATCTAAAAGAACCGTTTTAATAGGTAGTCTTTTGTTCGTAATAGCCTTAAATAATTCAGTACGATTATATTCTGGATTATTAGCTTCAACTCCAATATTACTTAAAGGTAAAGTGTTATAAATATCTTCCGTTGGTTTATAAACAATTCTACCAAATTTCCTAACATCAGCATAAAGTAATTTATAACCATTTGAAAGATGAAAAATCACATGAACATGCTTGGATATTTCCTCATTTTCTAATACATAGAAATATTTTCCTTCCATTCGAAGATGAGAAATAAAAGCCCCGTCCTCTAAAATAAAGATTAGGTATTTAGCATATCTTTTTATTTCAACTATTCTTTTATTTAAAACTTTACTAGTAAAATAAGCAAAATCATCTTCAATAATAGGTTTATATCGACACTCAATTCCTGTAATTACTAAACCCTTTAAAGAATTATTTAAGACATTTCTTACTACTTCAACTTCAGCTAATTCAGGCATTATTAGTACCTATTATAATGAAGCACACCTTCATCAAACTTATCCTTATCATAAAATTCTTTTTTATTACAATAGCCTAAAGCAATTAAAGCGAAAGTATGGGCGCCACCTGTAACGCCTAATATTTCATCACAAGAAACGATTCTCTCTTCTAAGGGATTAATTCCAATATAACAACTACCATAACCCATTTCTGTAGCCTTAAGTAAAATATTTTCTACAGCACAAGCTAAATCTTGCGTAAGCATATGAGGAGTTGCTAAACTTTCTAATGGCTTACCAATAACTGCTATTAAGGTATTACAACGGCTTAAAACCATTGACCCCTTAGATACAGTGGCTAATTTATTAATAACATCTTGGTCATCGACAATAATATATTCACGACCCCTTTGATTACGAGCAGAAGGAGCAGCCTCAGCATATTTACATAAAAGCTTTAAATCAGCTAAAGAAATTTTTTTTGTTAAATCAAATTCTCTTACACTTCTTCTATTTAAAATATAATCCATTATTTCACCTCATACCAATTTTTACCAAATGAATCATCTACTAATAATGGCACATCCATATCAATAGCGTTTTGCATATTTCTTCTAACAAGCTCAACAATAATATCTTCTTCACCATAAGCTACTTCAAAAACTAATTCATCATGAACCTGAACTAACATTTTACTCTTTAGTCTTCTTGATTCAAGTTCTTTATCAATCTTGATCATCGCAATCTTAATAATATCTGCAGCTGTTCCTTGAATAGGGGCATTCATTGCCATTCTTTTACCAAATTCTCTTTGCATATAAATTTTCGAATTGATTTCAGGAATATATCTAATTCGATTTTTCAAAGTTTTAACATAGCCATTAGCACTACAAAATTCAATAAGTTTTTCCATGTAGACTTTTATTTCTGGATAAACCTCATAATATTTTTTAATGAAATTAGCAGCTTCAACATTAGAAATACCTAAATCAGTAGCTAGACCGAAAGCGGAAATACCATAGACAATTCCAAAGTTAACTGCCTTAGCTCTTCTTCTATCTTCACTAGTAATTTCGGTTTTATTAAATACCTCTTTAGCTGTTTTAGCATGAATATCCTCACCAGCTATAAAAGCCTCCTTTAATTTCTTAACATCAGCCATACTAGCTAAAACTCGCAATTCAATTTGAGAATAGTCAGCTGAATATAAAATATTACTTTTGTTTTCAGGAACAAACATCTTTCTAATTAAATGACCATCAGGAGTCCTAATTGGAATATTTTGTAAATTAGGTTCAACACTAGAAAGTCTACCCGTTGTAGTTAAAGCCTGTTGGAAGATTGTATGAACTTTATTATCACCATGTATTTGTTCTTTTAAACCAACTATATATGTTGAATAAAGCTTTGTCTTGGCTCGATATTCAATAATTAAATCAACAATAGGATGAAATAACCTAATTGCTTGTAAAATTTCAATATCCGTTGAATAGCTAGTTGCTCTCTTTTTAGGATATGGAATACCTAGCTTTTCAAATAAAATAGTACCTAATTGTTTAGGTGAAGAAATATTAAAAACTTCACCGCTGACATCATAAATCTTTTTAGTCAACTCCTCAATATCGGTTTCTAAAAAGCTTTTTTGTCTTTCTAATTCCTCTAAGTCAACACTGATACCATTAAATTCCATTTTACCTAATACTCTAGATAAAGGAATTTCAATTTCGGTTAATAAATCTAATTGTGAGCCTTCTTTTAATTTCGTTAAACAGTCATTTTTTAAGAAATAAACACAATTAACCTTTTTAGCAATATGCTGGTAAAGTAGCTCCTTAGCTGGAATAGTCTTTTTAGCTCCCTTGCCATAAACTTGTTCATCATATAACACATCGTCATAATTAAAATAATTACTTACAACCTTAAATTCTTCTTTGCCTAATGAAGAATTTAAAACATAGCTAGCTAATAATAAATCAAAATCAATTCCAGCAAGCTCAAAACCTAAACGTTTAAGTAAAACATAAGCTCTTTTATAATCATAGATAGCTTTATGATTATCATCAGCTAAAAATAGCTGTAAATCAATACTACTATAAATCATCTCAGGCTCAATAATAAAAGTACCTAAACGATTTTTTAAACCTATCGCCAATAAAGGACTCTTATGGTAATTATATTCAAATGTTTCAAAGATTAAAGCTGAATAAGGTAATAATATCTCTTTAAAACGTAAGACATCCGTAACTACTTCATAAGCTATCTTAGGTGTCTTTAAAGAAATTTCATTAGAATCATAAGCTATTTCTTTTAATAAAGATTTAAATTCAAGTTCTTGGTAAAAATTAATAAGTTTATCTCGATCAAAGGACTTTTTAATTGTATCTTCAATAGTAACTTTAATAGGAGAGTCAGTGATAATGGTAGCCATCTTCCGACATAATAAAGCCTTTTCGTAACCTTCATTAATTTTAACACCATCTGCCCCACCAATTTCAGCTCTTTTAGCTATTATATTATCTAATGAACCATATTGTTTAAGATATTTGATTGCCTTCTTCTCACCAATTCCTGGAATGCCAGGCAAATTATCACTCTTATCGCCCATCAAAGCCTTTAAATCAACAAATTGTTCATAGTTGATTTCATATTTTTCTAAGAAGGTTTCAGGAGTGTAGTCTTCTAAATCAGTCATTCCCTTTTTAGTCAAATGAACTGTTGTGTTAGGCGTAATTAATTGAAGTAAATCTTTATCAGATGAGTATATATCCACATGATATCCAGCTTCTTCGGCTTTTTTAGCCATTGTACCAATAATATCATCTGCTTCATATAAAGGCTGTTCATACTGTTTAATACGCATAATTTCTAAAAATTGCTTAATATAAACAATTTGCATCTTAAATTCATCAGGCATTGGAGCTCTTCCAGCCTTATAATCGGTCATCCACTCATGACGTAACGTTTTTTTACCAGCATCAAAAGCCACTAGGATAGCATCATATTGACTAGCAATTAAATGATTAATCATTCTCGCAAAGGCATAGATTGCGTTAGTGTATAAGCCTTTGGAATTAGTAGTTAAGTTGCCAACTGCGGCCATACCATAATAGGCTCTATACATTAAAGAATTACCATCTACTAAAATCATTCGCTTCATTTTCTCACATCCTAAACTATATAATATCTTAAAGACTATTCAATAACCTCAATATAAAAACTGACTGGGCGAAAGCCATCATTACAAGAAATCATCGCACTTTTTTTATTTTTCATCCAACCATCATAAATATCTTCGCCACCACAGGCTAAGGTCATAACAAAGCTAGATAAAGAAGCCCAAGCACTGTCACATAACCCTTGAGGTTTGGTATAACCATCAGTAATAAAAACTTGACCTTCTTGCAAATCACAGGCACAAGCTAGAGGATTTTCGTAAAGAGCAGCTAAATCAGCATAAAAGGCTTTACGCATGACTGTAATTTTACATTGCTTCATATTAGAACCTCCTAAATAGACATATATAGTTTATTATATCAAAAAAAGAAAAAAATAAAAACGAAAACAAGAAATTTTAGTAATAATTTAGCTTAAAGTCAATTGAAAAAAGAAATATTGCAAACAAAGATTGGAGTTATAAAAGAAAAAGCCTTTAAAATAACAATATTTTAAAAGCCTAATAATTTTACTTCTTGGCAGGCAAAACTATTGGATTATCAATAGTATTAGAATGCTTATATAAAACAAGTACTCTACCAATTTTTTGAACAAACTCAATATCACTTAAGGAAAAATAAGCGATGGCTTCCTCAAAAGTAGTAAGTGAATTTTTTAATATACTAATTTTTATAATTTCATGTTTATTTAAATAGTTTAAAACATCATCTCTTAAATTAGTACTCAAGCCCTCCTTACCAATTTGAAAGGTAGGCTTTTGAGATTGAGCTAAACTTTTTAAATACGCTTTTTGTTTTGGTGTTAACATATCTTATTCCTTTTCAATAAATTCTTCTGTATAATAGGCATCAGTTAAAATTTTCTTCATATCTTCAACCATTGGAACTCTTGGATTAGCAGGGGAACATTGATCCTCATAAGCTAGATATGCCAACTTTTCAACTGCTGCCAAATAGGCTTTTTCATCTAGATTTTGACTCTTAAAATTCATCTTAATGCCAACCTTTTTAGCAAGTTCACCACAAGCCTTAGCATAGGATTCAACCCCTTCTTCAACTGTTGAAGCTGGTAACCCTAAAACTCTAGCAAGCTCAGCATATTTTTCATCTGCCCGATAATAATTGTATTTTGGCCACGTTGATAGCTTTTGAGGTCTTGTACCATTATAACGAATTGTAAATGGTAGTAAAATAGCATTGGCACGACCATGTGGTACATGGAACTCAGCCCCAACCTTGTGAGCCATTGAATGATTCATACCTAAGAAAGCATTGGCAAAAGCCATACCAGCTAAAGCTGAAGCATTGTGCATTTTCTCACGAGCCTCTGGATCATTAGCCCCATTTTTATAAGCCCGCTCTAAATATGCAAATACCATCTTAACTGCTTGAATTGCTAAACCATCTGTATAATCAGAAGCTAGTGTTGAAACAAAGGCTTCTGTAGCATGAGTTAAAACATCCATACCAGTATCAGCTGTAATTGATTTAGGTAAAGTCATTGTTAAAGCTGGATCGATGATAGCTACTGTCGGAGTTAAAGAGTAGTCTGTTAATGGATATTTCTTATTCTCAACCTTATCTGTAATAACTGCAAAAGGTGTAACCTCAGAACCAGTACCAGAGGTTGTAGGAATACAAACTAAATTAGCTTTTTTACCTAACTCGGGATATTGAAAAGCTCGCTTACGAATATCCATAAATTTTTGTTTTAAATCATTAAAATTTACTTCAGGATGTTCATAAAATAGCCACATACCCTTAGCAGCATCCATAGCAGAGCCACCACCTAAAGCAATAATTGTATCAGGCTCAAAAGAACGCATTAATTGGACACCTTTTAAAACAGTTTGAATTGATGGATCAGGCTCAACATCACAGAAAAGCTGGTGTTGAACTTCAGGACTACGCAATGAAAGTTGATCAGTTACACGATTAACATAGCCTAAATCAACCATTGAACGATCAGTAACAATTATAACCTTTCCCATTTCTTTCATTTGGTGTAAATATTCTATTGAATTTCTTTCAAAATAAATTTTAGCTGGAACCTTAAACCACTGCATATTATTTCTCCTTTGACCAACTCTTTTAACATTTAATAAATTAATAGCACTTACATTACCAGCCACAGAGTTGTGACCATAGGAACCACAACCTAATGTTAAAGATGGAATGAAAGAATTATAAACATTACCTATACCACCAAAGGTTGAAGGTGAATTAGCGATAATTCTAATTGCAGGAATGACATCACCAAAACGCTTAGTTAAAGCCTCATCGGCAGTATGGATAGCGGCCGAGTGACCCAAACCATTAAATTCAACCATTTGCTTAGAAAGTTCAATTCCTTCTTCCGTTGAATGAGCTTTTAAAACTGCTAAAACTGGGGAAAGCTTTTCACGTGTTAATGGTTCTAAAGCTCCAACACTATAACATTCAACACAAATAATAACTGTATTATCAGGAACTTTAAAGCCGGCTTCATCAGCAATCCATTTAGCACTCTTACCAACAATGTTTGGATTTAATTTAGCATTTTCCTTATCAGCTTCATTATTAACACCAAACATATAAGACTCTAACAACTTCTTTTCTTGATGATCAGCAAAATAAACACCATAGGATTTAAATTCAGTAACTGCTGCATCATAAATTTCTTCATCGATAATAACAGCCTGTTCAGAAGCACAAATCATACCATTATCAAATGATTTTGACATGATGATATCATTGACTGCTTGACGTACATTACAAGTTTTTTCCATATATGCTGGAACATTACCAGCCCCAACACCTAAGGCTGGCTTTCCACATGAATAAGCAGCCTTAACCATCGCATTACCACCGGTAGCTAAAATTGTGGCAACACCCGGATGATTCATGAGCGCAGTTGTTGCCTCCATAGATGGATGTTCGATCCATTGAATTGCCCCAAGTGGCGCACCAGCCTCTAAAGCTGCATCATAGACAACCTTAGCTGCCGCAACTGAACATTTTTGAGCACTTGGATGAAAAGCGAAAATAATTGGATTACGCGTCTTCAAGCAAATTAAGGCCTTAAAAATAGCTGTTGATGTAGGGTTAGTAACGGGTGTAATACCAGCAACAACCCCGACAGGCTCAGCAAGTTCAGTTATGCCTGTAACTGGATCTTCACTAATGATGCCAACAGTTTTTGTTCTTTTCATATTATTAGTGACATATTCACAGGCAAATAAATTCTTAGTTGCCTTATCCTCAAATACACCACGTCCCGTTTCTTCAATGGCTAACTTAGCCAGCTCTCCATGCTTATCTAAAGCTGCAACTGAACACTTAGCAACTATATAATCAATTTTTTCTTGAGTATAACCAGCATAGGCCTCTAATGCCTTTAATGCCTTAGCAACTAATTGATTTACCTCTTCTTGAGGTGTTAATTTATCTTCCATAATAATTCCTCCACATAAAGTTCAACTATCTCATGCTTTAATTATAACGTGAAAATTTTAATTTAAAACAAGTAAACGTTTACCTTATTATATGTAAAAAAGCCACTTATTAGTGGCTATATGATTTATTTTTAAATTTTTTTTAATTCTAATAAAACAACACTTTCAAGAAGTGCTGTTTGAGGTTCACTATCAACTAAAGCAATATATTTAATTTGATATTTTTTGGATAATTTATCTAAATCTCTAGCTAAAGCTGAAGGATTAAAGGATGTATAAACAATTCTTTTTGGTAAAAAGTTTAAGGTAGCATCGATTAAAGCTGAACTCAAATTATATTTTTTAGCATCAAAAACTACAACATCAAAACTATTATCCTTATAAAGCTTATTAGCTAATAAATCTATATCTCCTTGTAAAACTTTAGTATTATTAAGCTTATTAAAAGATAAGTTATCATTCATTTTAACAACTAAATCCTTATCATATTCAACTAAAACTAGCTCTTTTGTGAATTTGGCAATACCCAAACCAAGCTCTAATGAATTGCTTAAAACACGCTCCTTTTTAGCTAATTTACAGGCTTTTAAAACTACTTCAATTTTATGGATATTATTTATAAAATAACTATTAGGGTAAAGTCTAAAAATAGTATCATTAATCTTTTCTTCTAAATAAACTGAACCAGCTAAATGATTAATAGTTCCATCAGCAAATTCTTCATAAATACTCTTAATTTGAGTATTTTTTAAAAGAAGCTCAGCTAAAGCTTTAAGCTTACTATTTTTTTCATTACATACTAATATTACCAAAGCTTCATCTAAATTATTAACACCTATTTTTAAGCACTTTAAAACACCTCTTCTAAATTTAGGTATATATTCCGGAATATCGACTTCTAAAGCTTTAATTAAAACATCTTCACAAATTTGCTTAATACTTGATTTAGTAATTAAACAATCAGCAAGAGGAATGGGTTTTGAAGCTTTTAAAAAGCCCCTATATTCTCCTTTTTCCTTTTTAACTAATACATCAACATACTTACGATAATTAAAACCATCATTTAAAGTAATTGGTTCTTTAATTTCAAATGCCTTATAATTTATTTTACTATATCTATTAAGTGCTTCTATAATTAAATCTCTTTTAAATTTTTGAGATTGATTATAAGCAATGTGTGAAACATTACATTTACCACATTCATAATAATGAGGACAACTAGGATTAACACGGGCTGATGAAGGTGTTTTTATTCCTACACTTTTAGCATAAGCCATATTGCCATTAATTTTTTCAACTACTACATCATGACCTTCACCAGGTATGGCATCAGCAACAAAAACAGCTAAACGATTGTAAAAACCAATGCCCTCACCATTGATTCCTAGTCTTTTAATATCTAATATAAAATGAGCATTTTCCTTCATCTTTTAATTTCCTTCACCTTAAAAAATTTAAAGTGAGCATAACCACCACTTTTTTTACCCCGAGCATAAATACCAATTTTACCACCAATCCAACGACCAGGTAAAGCTTCATAAACTTCTTTAAACAAAATATTGTTGAAGCCTAATTGATATTTGCCATTAATAAATTTCATTATAAACTCTACTTCATTATTTTGATAAATACTATCAAATAAAACTACATCATTTTCCTGATTAAAGGCCCCACTTCTCACTTGAAGATGATTAGCACCATTCTTTTTAACAATACAAATATAATAATAGCTTCGACCCATATAACAAAAGCCTAGCTCATCACCCTCATTTAATAATTTAATTTGACATAAAGTACTAACTTTAAAGTTTTCAAAAGCTAACTTAGTCAAGAATAAATTAGGTGTCAAATTCAAAGCCTGATAAGCCTTTTCATTATGATAAATACAATTTAGAATTAAGCCACTATCAAGATGATACCAGCCGGCTTGCTTATTAGCAGGAGTTTGCCATATTAAGCTAAGTCTATCGCCCGTAAATAAGTCTGATGTTGCTAGACGATAGTTTGACTTCTTAGCCACTAAATAATCATGCTTAAGAACTGGGGAACCATTTAATAAGTCATCATTAACTCGCCCACAAAGTGGCCAATCATTAACCCATTTAACAGGTTCTAAATGACAAATACGACCGTAACAACCACGATCTTGAAAATGAACAAAAGCCCATTCATCATTTTTTAAATCAATTAAGGCTCCTTGATGAGGGCCATTGATAGGCGAATCATTTTGCATTAAAACAATTTTAGCCTCATAAGGGCCATAGACATTCTTACTTCGCAAACATACTTGCCAACCAGTCTTAACAGAACCAGCTGGAGCCATAATATAAATCCAGCCGTTGCGAGTATTAAACTTAGGACCTTCAATTGTTGGATTCATATTATGTCCATCATAAATTATGGTATAGTTAGCAGATATCTTCTGTTTTAAATCAGGAGTAACCTCATAAAGACCTAGCATGGAATTAAAACCAATTCGACTTTTAACAAAACCAATAACTAGATAACATTTATCATCAATCCATATAGGACAAGGATCTTCTAAGCCTTTACCAGCAATTAGACACCAAGGCTTAGACCAGTCGCCCTTTTCAATATCCGTACAAGATGATACATAAATACCTTCATCAGGGAAGGGAATGACAGCATAAAATTTTTTATCATGATATCTTAGTGAGGGAGCCCAAGCTCCTTCACCATGCCAAACATCCTTAAAACGTTCAAATGGTAAATCTTCAAAGACATAATTGATAAGTTTCCAATTGACCAGATTTTTACTTTTTAAAACAGGTACACCTGGTGTGTGGTTAAAGCTTGAGGCAATAAGGTAAAAATTATCACCTCTTCTTATAACATCTGGATCAGAAAAATCTTGAAAAATTATCGGATTACTATATTCCATCTTTAATCCCTACTTTCTAATCATTCGCATTATATCATTAAACGTGACATAAACAAACAAGATCATTAACAAGATAAAGAAAACATTATTAATAATATTTTCAACACGCTTACTAGGCTTTTTCTTAGTAATTAATTCATAACCTAAGAACACAATTCTACCACCATCTAATGCAGGAATTGGAAGCAGATTCATTACACCAATATTAACAGATAACATCGCTGCAAAAGCTAAAAGTGGTAAAAAGCCAGAAGATATGAAGGTTTTAACTAAATCAAAAATACCAACAAAACTAGATAAATCACTTACTCCTACCTGTCTAATACCACTGCTTGGAGCAATCAATAAAGCTAAGGTTCTAAAGATTAAAGTAAAATCACTCCAAAAGTTTGTAAAGGCATTTCCTATAGAACCAAAAAAATCAAAGTGAGTGGCAGGTGAAATACCAATTTTAATTTGTATTTTTTCAATTCTTTGATTATCTAAAACTTCATTACCATAAGTCTGTAAAGCGGCACATTCTTCAATAGAAACAATACCGTTTTTAGAACTAGAATAATATTCAAAATAGACATTAGCAACATCAGTATTTTTAAATATTTCTATCATTTGATTCCAAGTTGTCAATTCAACAACTTTACCAGTGTCTACTGTTTTATCAGCATTTACCTTATCAACTCTAACCTTAGTAATTACATCACCATAGGCTAAAGGATATTGTCCCTTATTGCCATCATCCAAATATCTTAAAGCTAAATTTCCTACAACCAACCCATTAGCTAACCCATTAGGCAATTCTTTAATGGGCGCTTCAATATTAGATAAGCCTAAAGAGGCAATATAAGTATAACAATCAAAACTAACAGTTTTAGTTTCACTATCTCTTAAAATAACTAAATTAACTCTTGTTGTATTAGTTTCTAAGAGCTTATCTAATTCCTGACTTAAATCATTCCAACTATTAATTTTAACTCCGTTAACTTCAGTAATTTCATCGCCAGCTTTTAAAAGATAATCAGTATTCCCATTTTCTTCGACAACCAAATTAGAATTGGCTTGAGAAACAGAGCCAATAACTCTTGATTCATAGTTAGGCATTCCACTAGCAAAAGAAACAATTAAATAAATAAAAATAGCTAAAATAAAATTCATAAAAGGACCGGCAAAAAGAGTTAAAAATCTTTGCCATAAGCTTTTAGATTCAAAGCTCCTATCATAAGGTGTAATTTGGAGCTTATCACCTTTTTTAAAAACATAATATGCATCATTCAATACTTCATAATAATGATTTTGAAAACCATCATTTATCTCAATAAATAAAGGATTTCCATCTTGACCATAAAGATCTAAATCCACTATTTCGCCTTTAACCATAGCCTCCATAGTCTCTTCAATAACGATTTCTGAAACTTTGCCATCTAAAATATTTAGACCTACTTGGTTACCAACCTTAACCAGCTCTGATGTAACCTCTTCGCCAGCCATTGAAACATAACCACCTATTGGAATAGCTCTGATGCAGAAAGTAGTTTCCTTAAATTTCTTCTTATAAATTGCTGGCCCCATGCCGATAGAAAATTCATGACAAAGAATGCCAGCTCTTCTTGCAAAAAAGAAATGACCGCCCTCATGAATTACAATAATTATACCTAAGATGAGGATAAAGGCTATTATACTAACAATTACTAAAGGTACTCCTTCAAGTGCTAATATCATATTCTCACTCCATATTCTAATAAAATGTCATCATATACTTCCTTACTAATTTTTAGACGTTCCTCTAAGCTTGGAACATAATTTCTTTCATAAATATCTTTATTTATCTCTCTATCAATAATATGTTCAATTTCTAAAAAAGAAATCTTTTCTTTTAAAAATAAATAAACTGCAGCCTCATTTGCAGCATTTAAAACCGCCAAATAAAGTCCTCCTTTAGTTAAAGCTTGATAAGCATAAGCTAAACAAGGATAACGCTTTAAAGATAATTCTTTAAAGTTCAATTGAAGATCAATTAAATTTAAAGGCTCAGCATTTAAAGAATGATGATTAGGATAATATAAAGCATAAGCAATAGGAATATGCATGTCAGACACTCCTAAAACGGCTTTAATAGAACCATCATTATATTCAACTAACGAATGAACAATGCTCTCATAATGAAGAACTGTAGTTATATTTGCATAATCAACATTAAATAAATAATGAGCTTCAATTACCTCGAAACCCTTATTCATCATCGTAGCTGAATCAATCGTAATTTTTGAACCCATACTCCAATTAGGATGTCTTAACGCATCAGCTACTGTAACATTTGCTAATTCTTCTCTTGATAAGTTTCTAAAAGAACCACCACTAGCCGTTATTATTAATTTTTTTACTTCGTGGTGCTGTTCACCTGCTAAACATTGCAAAATAGCTGAATGCTCAGAATCAATTGGCAAAAGCTTAACTTGATACTTAGCAATTAAATCATTAATGAGATCACCACCAACAACTAAAGTTTCCTTGTTGGCTAAGGCAATATTCTTTTTAGCTTCAATGGCCCTTACTGTTGGTTCTAAGCCAGCTACTCCAACTAAAGCATTCACTAGCCACTCATCCTTATAACGACTAAATTTAGCCACTTCAATTAAGCCAGCATCACCATAAACAATCTTTGCTTCATAAGTAAGGGGAAAAATGTGTTCTTCTTTTCTAAAACAAACGATCTCGGGTTCAAATTCTAATATTAACTTTTTTGCAAGTTCTAAATTAGAGCCCACACTCATTCCTATGACTTTAAAGTCATGAGGATTATTTCTAACAATATCTAGTGTTTGCGTTCCAATTGAACCACAGGCTCCTAATATATAAAGGTTTTTCATCTCAAACTACCTACGCAACCGGGAAAAGAACTCTAAATATAGTTATAAAGCATAAGAATACAATACTTGCAAATAATACTGAATCAAAACGATCTAAAATCCCACCATGACCCGGAAATACTTGGGAAAAATCTTTTATATCATAGGTTCTTTTAAATTTTGAACAAATCAAATCACCAATCTGTGAACTAATTGAAATAAATAACGTAATAATAATAATACTGATTACCATGACAGCTGGAGATAAAGCATTATAATCAAAAATACTATAAAAAAACTTTATTGGTTCACTATCAGCAACAAAATAATGACCAAAATCAATATAGAATATAGCAAATAAACTACCAGCTGTTGTTCCAACAATTGTACCACCAATTGCCCCTTCCCAACTCTTTTTAGGAGAAATAGTAGGACACATTTTATGCTTACCGAAATTCATACCAAAGACATAGGCAAATATATCAGTAAAAATACATACTATAAAAAGATAGATAACAAAGCGCATACCATTAAATAATAAAACTGTTAAGGAAGCAAAGCTTAAGGAAACATAAAAAATGATCATCAAGCATCTACCAACATCAGAAGCATCAAAATCCTTAACAAAAATTTGACAAGCAAAAATGATTGCACAAGTTAGCGTTAAAGTTGTTATAACACCTATTTTAAAATTAATATTATGTAAAAATTCAGTTATGACAGAATATTGACTATTAGGATCATCATTTACAATACCCATATATAATAAAATAGTTCCTAAGATTACTAATATTTTAACAACTAAATTCATTTTTTTCTTTTTTTCACACATATGAATCATTTCTAATGCTGCTACAACACTAAATAAAAAAATGACAAGCTGAAGCAATTTTCTTAATTCTGGAACAAAGACTAATGGTATTAAAATAAAAGCTAGTACTAGACCAGTTATAATTCGTTTTTTCATATCTAAAACCCCCGTAGTTTAAACTTAACGGCATATAATGTAATTATATCACTATTACTCGTAAAATTAAAGAGTTTTTAATCCTTAAAAAAAGCACGGTAAATAGAATTTACTGTGCCATTATATTTAGAAGTAATATAATTTTTTGTGGGGTTTTAAATAAGCTTTACCAAATTGTGGGGTAAAAGAAAGAATTTAGAGCCTCACTTTTTTATATGTAAAAAAAGATAGCTCTTTGATAAAATATAAGTGACG
>CANQBD010000013.1 GCA_947589245.1 uncultured Anaeroplasmataceae bacterium | reverse complement strand
GCTTTAACGAAAGAAGCCAAGACTTTTTCATGCACCATGAAAATGAATATATATCCTTTGCGGAAAGACTTTTTATCATCGGTGTCTATGGAAGCAAGAAAGAATCGCCAGATTTCATAAGGTGCTTTGAAAAATGGTTTGAGGGTACTCCTTATTCACATCATGTTCTGGGAATCGAACGTCACTTGTATCAGCAGACAATGAAGGATAGCGTAATAGATATTGAGCCAGTTAAAATGGCATTACATGGGTTTATGCGATAAATACAGACTTGTCGGGGAATAGATTAGAGCGAACAATCTAAATTTGAAGAGTTATATCCAAAGAGGAAATATACAATCGAGCGATGCTTCGCACAAACAAAATTCAATAATAATTTAGGATTTACGTTTTTAAGAGAGATCAAAAAAAATCAAGATCGAGTCTTGATTATTTTTGCTTGCCATAATTTAATAAAATTAGCTAGAATACTCCACAAGAGAGCTTCTACGTTATTCAATTCAATTAGACTTTTCCTCTTGAAAGGTCTTTTTTTTCATCAATTTTAATGAATTAAAAAAAGGCACCTATCTAAAAGTGCCTTTTGTCATCACTCTGACCCTTGCAAGAAGCATGGACCCTTTTCTAGAAGTAATAAAAGAGTGTACCAATTTCCATGATAAGCAATCTCAAAAACTATCAATCTTCTAAAATATTAACTTCGAAATGGTCTAGTTGAACCAATTTCTTTTAAACTATTAAGATAATTCATATCTTCCTTGGAAAGTTCAAAATCAAACTCTAGGTTGTCATAGATTCTTTCTTTATGAACGGATTTTGGTAGAGGTAGAGTATTATTTTGATAACAGAAACGTAAACAGATCTTAGGAATAGATGTATTATATTTTTCAGCCATTTTTTGTAATTTTTCATTGTTTAAGATTTCACCCGTTGCGAAAGGAGAATAGGCTTCAATTAAGATATTGTTAGCTTGACAATAATCAGTTATTTTAGGTTGAGTATTCCCAATGAAATATCTAATTTGGTTGACCATTGGTTTTATCCCAGTGGCTTTAATTAGAGGCTCAATGTCTGTTTCGTGAAAGTTTGAAACTCCTATTGCTTTTATTTTTCCAGCATTATAAAGTTCAATCATTGCTTTCCATACTTCAATATTACCAGCTGTACAATCAAGGCCAACGTTACTCCAAGGCCAAGGAGCATGAATCAAATATAAATCAATATATTCCCCACCAAGATTAGCTAATGATTCAGCAAAATATTTTTTTGTATCTTCATAGCTTTTAATATGTGATGGTAGTTTAGTAGTTATAAAGACTTCATTTCTTTTTAAACCACTATCAATAATTGCCTTAAAGACACTTTGCTCATTTCCATAAGCATAGGCAGTATCAATATGGCGATAGCCAGCTTCTAAAGCCCATTTTACAGAATTATAGGCTTCCTCGCCATCTTTTACTTGCCAAGTGCCAAATCCTATGGCTGGAATTTTAACACCATTATAAAGTGTAAAACTTTCGTTTTTGACCATTATTTAGATCCTCCTATAATGTTTTAATAAATTTTTCTAAGCGATCACACGCTACTTTTATTGTTTCAAAATCAACACAATAGCTAATTCTAACATGATCATCAGCTTCAAAACAATCACCAGGTATAATAGCAACCTTATATTCTAAAGCTAGACGTTTACAAAATTCAAAAGAAGATATGTTAAACTTTTTAATAGAAGGGAAGATATAAAAAGCGCCTTCAGGCTTATCAACTTCAAGTCCCATTTTCACTAGACGATCATAGATATAGTCACGTCTTTCTTGATAGATTTTAACCATTTCACTTGAATCATATTCTAAAGCCTTAATCATAGCTGGTTGAATAAAGGTATTTAAAGCTACTATCATATACTGATGTATCTTAGTGGCATGCTTAATAAATTCTTTATTAGCTAACATATAGCCACAACGCCAGCCCGGCATGGCATAAGACTTAGAATAGGATTGACAAACAATTATACGGTCCTTTAAATCAGGATATTTTATTATTCCCAGCTTACGTTTACTATAAACAATTTGATTATAGACATCATCACTGATGATAAAAATTTCTTTGTCCTTAAGAGCTTGATAGATGACCTCATAGGATTCATCACTCAAAATAGCTCCTGTGGGATTGTTAGGAGAAGTTAAAATAATTGCTTTAGTTTTAGAGCTTAAAGCTTTAGCTAACATTGGCTTTGTAATCTGAAAGTTTGTATGAGAAGTATCCATAGTGATAACTTTACCACCCATAAATTCAATCATTTGGCGATACATTGGGTAGGCTGGGATTGGGACAATAATCTCATCGCCAGGATTAAGCATTGTAAAAAAGGCTGAGCATAGGGCTTCAGTTGAACCATGAGTAATTAAAACTTCATCTGGTACGCATTCAAAATTGTTATATTTTTTTTCAAATTCACAAATTTTTTGTCTTAAATCGGCAAAACCAGATGTTGGTCCATATTTTGTTTGATGTTCTTTTAAAGCTTTAATTGCCTCATCTGTAATTGCCTCTGGTGTGAAGAAATCAGGTTCACCTAATGTTAAGATTACATCAGCTCCAACACTTTTAGTATAATCATTAAATTGCCTGATTTTTGAGGTTTGAACTTGTAATATTTTTTTATTGTATAAAGATTTCATTATAAATCCCTCCAAGACATGTCTTATTATATCATAAAAATAATTAATGACCAATATATATTAATTTATCTAGATACTTTTTTATGCTATAATTATGAATAGAATTGGTTATTATTTAGTTATTTTAGGAGAAATAAAATGGTTGTTACTTTTGAAGACGTTAGTTTTAAATATCTCGAGAAGAAACTTTTAGATAAGGTTAGTTTTTCCTTTACTGATGACGTTAAGCTTGGGGTTATTGGTTTAAATGGTAGTGGTAAAACAACTTTAGTTAAATTGATTATGGGTGAAGAAGTGGCTACTTCTGGAACAATCACGAAAAGTGGAGGAATGATTATTAATTATCTACCACAAAATCCTGTTTTTCCTAAAACTAAAACAATTTTAGAAATAATTATGGAATCTTCAACTTTAAAACATCCTATTAATGATTATGAAGCTAAAGCTATTTTGAATAAATTAAATCTCCCTAATCATAATATGCTTATTGATAAAATGAGTGGTGGTGAAATTAAAAGATTAGCTCTAGCTAAGGTTTTAGTTAGTTATTGTGATATTTTGATTTTAGATGAACCAACTAACCATCTTGATAATGATTTAATTATTTGGTTAGAAAAATATTTAATAAAATTTAAAAAAGGCTTATTCATGATAACTCATGATCGTTATTTTTTGCAGCGAGTATGCAATAGAATGCTTGAAATTGATAATGGTAAAATCTATATATATGAGGCTAATTATGATAAGTTTTTAGAACTTAAGGCTAAAAGAATGGAATTAGAGGAGAAAGCTAATCAAAAGTTAAAGGCGGTTTTAAAGAAAGAAGCTTTCTGGCTGAGTCGAGGTGTAGAGGCTAGAAGAACTAAAAGTAAAAGCCGTATTGCTCGTTTTAATGAGCTTTCTAAAACAAACTTTAAGGAAGAAAAAACTATGGCTTTTACCTCT
Organism: uncultured Anaeroplasmataceae bacterium; assembly: GCA_947589245.1. GTDB lineage: Bacteria > Bacillota_I > Bacilli_A > Acholeplasmatales > Anaeroplasmataceae > Pelethenecus. The sequence goes on along the minus strand of CANQBD010000013.1, from coordinate 37,794 downwards.
TTAGAAACCTATTTAGGTAAGCAACTAATTGAAATTGAAAACGTAACTAAGGCGTTTGGGGATAAAATATTATTTCAGGATTTTTCTTTTCAGCTTCAAAGACATGATATAGTCGGGGTTGTTGGTCCTAATGGTAGTGGTAAAACAACGCTTTTTAAGATTTTAATGAATGAAGAGAAGTTGGATAAGGGGAATATCAAATTAGGTCAAACTTTAAGAATTGGTTATCTACCTCAAAAATTAGCTGAAAAGCATTTTGAAATAAGGGTCATTGATTATTTAAAGGAAGAATATAATGTTGTTGACACCTTAAATGGTAGAATAACAATTAATGAACTATTAGATCAATTTTTATTCGATGATAATTTGAAATATGCTAAGCTTAGTACTTTATCAGGTGGTGAGTTAAGGCGGTTAGAGTTAGTGCGAGTTTTAGGTAAAAATCCCAATCTTTTAATTTTAGATGAGCCAACTAATGACTTAGATATTTTTACGATTGAGCTTTTAGAAAACTTTTTAGAAAGCTTTAATGGTCCGATTTTAGTAGTCAGTCATGATCGTTATTTTTTAGATAAGCTTTGTAATAAGCTTTTGGTTTATGAAGCTGGTACTATTAAAGAATATGGCATTAGTTTTTCTGAATTTTTATCTCAGGAACATCAAATTCAGGGTGGTGTCAAAGAAAAGATTAAAAATAATAGAGGCCTCAAGGTTCCTGCCAGCCTTAGAAATGAATATCAAAGGTTAGAAGAAGAAATAGCCATTCTTGAGGCAGAAATTAAAGTTTTAAATGAAGAAAAACAAGGCTTGACGACAGAATATCTTAAGTTGATAGAGTACGAGGAGAAAATTGCTGCCAAAATGCAAAGGCTGGACAATTGTATTAATCGTTATTTAGATTTAGAGGAAATTATTGCTGGCTATAAAAATTAGGCATTTTATTATTTTTTTAGAATTTTATTTAAAAAAATATAGATTATTATGGATATTATGTGTTATTATATTGGTATTATGAAAGGGGAATATTTGAAATGTTTAAAAGTGAATATGTTAAGAAAGTTTATGATAATTTAGTTGCTAAAAATCCTAATGAATTGGAATTTCAGCAAGCAGCCTTAGAAATTTTAGAGTCCTTAGAGCCATTAGTTCTAGCTCGACCTGAAATTCAAAAGAATAAAATATTAGAACGTTTTGTTGAGCCTGAACGTTTTGTTCAATTTAGAGTAGCTTGGGTGGATGATAATGGTGAAGTTCAGGTTAATCGTGGTTATCGTGTCCAATATAATTCTAGTATTGGACCTTATAAGGGCGGCTTGCGTTTTCATCCGACTGTCAATGCCTCAATCATTAAGTTTTTGGGGCTTGAACAGGTTTTAAAGAATTCTTTAACTTCTCTGCCTATGGGTGGTGGCAAGGGTGGCTCAGATTTTGATCCTAAAGGAAAATCAGATCGTGAAATCATGGCCTTTTGTCAAGCCTTTATGACGGAGCTTTATCGTCATATTGGACCTGATACTGATGTCCCAGCTGGTGATATTGGCGTTGGTGGTCGAGAAATTGGTTATTTATATGGTCAATATAGGCGCATTAAAAATGAAAATGTTGGAGTTTTAACAGGAAAGGGTTTAACCTATGGTGGTTCTTTAGTTAGAACAGAGGCAACCGGTTATGGTTTATGCTATTTTACCTTAGAAGCTTTAAAGGTTATGAAAAATGAAAGCTTTAAGGCTAAAAAAGTAGTTATTTCTGGTTCTGGTAATGTCGCTATCTATGCCTGTGAAAAAGCAACTAGTTTAGGTGCTAAGGTTGTGGCAATGAGTGATTCAAATGGTTATATTTATGATGAGGATGGCATCAATTTAGCAGTTGTTAAGGAAATAAAGGAAGTAAGGCGTGGTCGAATTAAGGAATATTTAAATTATGTTACTAAAGCTAAGTATGTAGAAGGACCACAAAACATTTGGGCTATTAAATGTGATATTGCGCTTCCTTGTGCAACGCAAAATGAATTAGATTTAGAGGCTGCTAAAATGCTAGTTAAAAACGGAGTTATTGCTGTTTGTGAGGGAGCTAATATGCCATCTACCTTAGAGGCGGCTAAATACTTTATTTCTAGTGGTATCATCTATGGTCCTGCTAAAGCGGCAAATGCTGGTGGTGTTGCAACATCAGGGTTAGAAATGAGTCAAAATTCAGCTCGTTTAAGTTGGAGTTTTGCAGAGGTTGATGCTAAGCTTAAAGATATTATGGTAAATATTTTCCATAACGCTTATAATATGGCTAAAAAACTTGGTAATCCTTATGATTTATTAGCTGGTGCTAATATAGCTGGCTTTGAAAAAGTATGTAATGCAATGCTAGCTTTAGGTGTGTATTAAAATTTTTAGGTAAAGTCTTTTTAAGGCTTTGCCTTTTTTTATAATAGAAATCAAGATTATTTAATGATATAATAAATTATCGATCGAGGTAAGACATTATGATTAAAAAGCTTTTTAAAAAAATTAAAGAATACGATACAATTATTATTCATCGGCACTTAAGACCAGATTTAGATGCTTTAGGCAGTCAAAGGGGTTTAGCTTTAGCTATCAAGGATAAATATCCTAAAAAACAGGTTTTTATCGTTGGCGATATGAGTGTTCGCTATGCTTTTTTAGGAAAGATGGATGAGATAGATGATAGCACCTATCAAAATGCTTTAGTAATTATTACCGATGTAGCTGTGGCCAATATGGTCAGTGATGAGCGTTATAAGCTGGCTAAAGAAGTGTTTGTTATTGACCATCATAAAAATTCTTGTGATATTACTGAAAACGTCATTGTTGATACCTCAAGAATTGCTGTTTGTGAGCTGATAGCTGATCTTTTATGGCAAAATAAATTTGTTATTTCTAGTTCTGCAGCAACTGCTCTATATGGTGGAATTGTTACTGATAGTGGTCGTTTCCAATATGGTGAAACCACTGGTAGAACTTTAAAAATTGCGGGAGCCTTACTTGATTTAGGTGCCGATAAGAATTTTATTTATAAAAATTTATATACTGAGAGTCTTAGTGAAAGAACTATTAAAAATTGGTTTTCGAGTAGAATTAAAACTACTAAAAATGGGGTTGCTTACTTGAAAAATGATAAAACAGTTTTTGAAAAATTTGATTTAGATTTTTTCAATGTTTCTAGAGGCATGGTTTCTTTGATGGCTGGAATAACTGAAATACCAATTTGGTGTAATTTTACATACGATGTCTTAAATGATAAGGTAGTTGGTGAATTTAGATCGAGAGATATTAGTATAGTAGATATTGCTAAAAGCTTTGGTGGTGGCGGTCATGATTGTGCTTGTGGGGCGACTTTAAAGGATTTTCAAGAGGCTGATAAAGTTATTGCTGAATTTGATAAGCTATTAGCTAAATAATAAATGGAGGTTAGTAGAATAATGTTATCTACTAATCTTTTATTTTTTAAAAAATAATATGATATTTTTGATATTTAAATTAAATTACGTGTTAACTAATAATTTTTTAGAGATAAGCTAATTTAAAGGGTGTTTATTATTGAATTTTTATGAAATTTATTATATCATTATATATAGATTTTTTTAGATTGGATAGTGATAATTATGGAATTTACAGCAGATCAAAAAAGTATAGTTGTTTTTTCAAAAAAAATAAGCTTTGATACTCTTATTGCTAAGCTAGCAGAACTTAGTGGTGACCAAATAAAAGGCTTTTTTGCCAATCGAGCAGTGAAAATTCCTCGTAAGCTTAATGCACAAGCATTAACTAAAATTTTAAATAATCGGATAAAGCAGTTGAATTCTTTATCTATGAATAAGGATTCCTTTAGTAAGCTTGTTCACTATAAAAACTTTACTGAATTTCAGCTTCAATCCCTTTTTGATAAGGTTGGTACAGATGAAGATTTCTTAGAATATCGTAAAGAATTATGGCTACTAATTTTAAAAAATAATAAAATCTTTGATTTTCAAGATGGTGAAATCCAATATTTAAATAATCTACGTAAACTACATCCGGTTGATTTTAAGGTTTTTTCCAATGAAATCAATAGTGTATTAGTCGATTTAAAAAATGAATTTGATGCTTGCCCAAAAGCTAATTTAGAAGCAAACTTAAATGAGAGTTTTTCAGCAGAAGATATTAGAAAATTAGCTGCCAAATATGGTATCACTATTCCTAACCGTTTAAAAAAAGAAGAATTATTGGAATATGTTAAAAAGATATTAAGTGCTAGGGGTCGTATAGCTAAGTCTTTTGAAAAAGAGTTAGAGGGTATGACAGTAGCTCAATTAAATTCCCTTTGTGAAGTCAATCAATTACGTATATCAACAAATCTAAAGAAACCAGAATTAATCTTTCTATTCTTATATTTAATCAATGAGAAAAAGCCAGAAGAAAGCAATATTTCTAAGTTGGTCTTTAATGATAATATTAAACCATTAGACTTTACAGTTGATATCAGTGTTGTTGATGCATTTGGTAGAGGTGCTCCTAAGCAGGTTATTTTCTTTAATGAAGAAGAACAATTAGAACCTGCTGAGGAAGAAGAACCTCTTGTTGTAGACACTTTAGCATCAAAACCTCAAGAAGAACCAGTTGAAGAAGCTGAGGAAGAATCAGAGTCAGAAGAAACTGATGAAGAACCAGTTGAAGAAGAAACTGAGGAAGAACCAGTTGAAGAAGCTGAGGAAGAATCAGAGTCAGAAGAAACTGATGAAGAACCAGTTGAAGAAACTGAGGAAGAACCAGAGTTAGAAGAAACTGAAGAAGAACCAGTTGAAGAAACTGAGGAAGAATCAGTTGAAGAAACTGAGGAAGAATCAGTTGAAGAAACTGAAGAAGAATCAGAGTCAGAAGAAGCTGAGGAAGAATCAGTTGAAGAAACTGAAGACGATGACTTTGAGGATGAAGAAGAAGAGGATGACGATGACTTTGCAGAGCCTGAACCTGATGAAGAATTAGATGATGATTTTGAGGATGAAGAAACTGAAGATGATGATGACTTTGAGGATGAAGAAGAAGAGGATGACAATGACTTTGCAGAGCCTGAACCTGATGAAGAATTAGATGATGAGGAAAAGTCAGTTGAAGATAGTGAAGTTTTAGAAGATGAAAGCTATGATGATGAGTTCTTAGCTGCTGAACCTAAACCTGCATCTGAAGATCCAATAACTGATCCAATTAATAATCCATATTTTAGAAGTAAAAAATTAGTATCCAAGAAGAAAAAGATTATAATAATTTGGGCTATTGTTTTGCTTCTAATTGTTGGTGCTATTATTGCGATGTTATTGGTTATGAAATACTTAAATTAGTAGTAAAGAGGCTGTATATGAGTGAAAAAGAAGTAAAATACACTCCAATGATGGAACAATATTTAGAAATAAAAAAAGAATATCAAGATACCATTTTATTTTATCGTGTTGGCGATTTTTATGAAATGTTTTTTGATGATGCTTATCTAGGCTCAAGAGAGTTAGAATTAACTCTTACTGGTAAAGATGCTGGTGTGGATGAGCGGGTTCCAATGTGTGGTGTTCCTTTTCATTCTTATGAGCCTTATGCTGAAAAACTAATTGCAAAAGGCTATAAGGTTGGTATTGTCGAGCAGATTGAAGATCCTAAGGCTGCCAAAGGAATTGTTAAACGTGGTGTTATTAAGATTATTACGCCTGGTACTATTGAATCAGGATTAAATGATAAAGAGAACAATTATATTGGTAGTTTAATTCAATTACGGCGGGAATTTATATTATGCTATAGTGATTTATCAACCGGTGAGATATATGTTGCTAGTTTTATAAATTTTGAGGTTTTAGCTAATGAAATATTAGCGTTACATATTAAAGAATTAGTTGTTTTTAATGATTTTAATAATTTACTTGTTGAAAAGTTTGTCAATCAAAATCAAATTTTATTATCAAGGGTTGAGGCTTGTGGCATTCCTCAAAAACTTTTACCAATTGTTGTTGATATTGATCCAAGTTATCATAGTGTTGTAGCAATTTTAATAAAATATTATACTGATACTAAAAAGCTTGAACCAACCCATTTCAAAAAGGTTCAAAACTATATTTCTGCAAAGTATTTACATTTGGATGCTTTTACAAAGAAAAATTTAGAGCTTTGTGAAACTTTGCGTTTTAATAATCGTAGTGGTTCACTTTTATGGCATCTTGACAAATGTGAAACAGCTATGGGTTCAAGAATGCTTCATAAGTGGTTAGATAAGCCTCTTGTTAATTTAGATGCAATCAATAATCGTTTAAATTTTATTGAAGCTTTTAATAATCATTATTTAGAAAAAGCGACAATAAAAAGCTATTTTAAAAATGTTTATGATTTGGAAAGAATCATTGGTCGGATTGCTTCTTATAATGCCAATGCTAAGGATTTAGTAGCCTTGCGAAAATCTTTAGAATATATCCCAGAAGTTAAGCAATTACTTAAGGCTTTAGAAATTCCTGCAGCTGTAAGCATGGCTGATGACATCTTAGCACATGAAGAGCTTTATGAGCTTTTAACTAAAGCTTTAGTTGATAATCCACCATTATCTATTAAAGAAGGTGGGATGATTAAGGGTGGCTTTGATGATAAGCTAGATGAAATTAAATCAATTGAAGCTAATAGTAAGCAGTGGATTTTAGATTATGAACTAAAACAAAAAGAAATTACTGGTATTAAAACTTTAAAGGTTGGCTTTAATCGAATTACTGGTTATTTTATTGAAGTATCTAAAGGAGCTATAGCTAACTTACCTAGTGATATTGAGTATGAAAGAAGAGCAACTTTAGCAAATAGTGAAAGATTTATAACAAAGGAATTAAAGGAATATGAAGATATAGTCCTTCATTCAAGTGAGCAAATTCAATATTTAGAATATGAATTATTTGTTAAACTTAGAGAAACAGCTGCTCATTATATTGAAAGCTTACAAAAGTTAGCTGACAATCTAGCAACGATTGATTGTTATATAGCTTTAAGTGAAGTGGCAATTAAAAATAATTATGTACGACCAACTTTTAACACGAATCGTTCGGTAACGATAGTTGATGGTAGACATCCTGTTTTAGAGACTTTACTTAAATCAGAATACATCGTTAATGATGTCGATATAAATAAATTTAATATGATTTTAATTACTGGTCCTAATATGAGTGGTAAATCAACATATATGCGAATGCTTGCAACAATTGCAATTATGGCTCAAATTGGTTCCTTTGTTCCAGCTAAAGTAGCTAATTTAATGCTGTTTGATGCTATTTATACGCGTATTGGAGCATCGGATGATTTAGTGTCTGGTCAATCCACTTTTATGGTGGAAATGATGGAGGCTAATTATGCCATAAGTAATGCTACTAAGGATAGTTTAATTCTTTTTGATGAAATTGGACGTGGTACAGCGACTTATGATGGCATGGCTTTAGCTCAAGCTATTTTAGAGTATGTTCATGAAAGAATTGGTTGTGTAACTTTATTTTCAACTCATTATCATGAACTTACAGTTTTAGAAAATAAACTTAAACGCCTTAAAAATGTGCATGTTGAAGCTAAGGAAACTGATGGTGGTGTGGCTTTTATGCATAAGGTTATTGATGGTCCAACTGATAAAAGCTATGGGATTAATGTGGCTTCTTTAGCTGGTCTACCTAAATCTTTAATAGCGCGTAGCAAGATTATTTTAGAGAGTTTAGAAAATAATGCTAAAAATCAAGAAGGCATCAGTTTAGATTTATTTAATTTTGAAGAATATGACAATAAAGAAGAAGTAAAAGAGGAAACGAGCTTAGAACAAATAAAGAAACGTTTAGCTTTAGTTGATCCTAATAAGCTAACTCCTCTTGAAGCTTTAAATTTAATATATGAATTGAAAGAATATTAAAATGGAGGTGAACTCATGGGCAAGATATCTAAGATGACACCAAAACTAGCTAATATGATTGCTGCAGGTGAGGTTGTTGAAAGACCAAGTAGTGTTGTTAAAGAGCTAGTTGAAAATGCTATTGATGCTAGGGCTTTAAATATTAGTGTTTTTTTAAAAAATGGTGGCATTGATGAAATAAAGGTCATAGATGATGGCGAGGGTATGGATAGTGATGATGTCAAATTAGCTTTCTTACCTCATGCTACTTCCAAAATTAAAACGGAATATGATTTATTTAGAATTTTATCTTTAGGCTTTAGAGGTGAAGCTATTGCCTCAATAGCGGCTGTTTCATCAATGCAAATAATTTCTAGTCAAGATGGTCTTGCTGGGTATCAAGTAACCTATCAAGCTGGGGTTAAACAAAGTGAGGGTGTAATTAGTTCTAATAAGGGTACAACTGTAATTGTTGATAAGCTTTTTTTTAATACTCCTGCTCGTTTAAAATATTTAAAGCCTGCCAAAAATGAGCTTGCAAGTATTAGCTATTTAATGGACCGAATTGCGCTTGCCCATCCTGACATTCGTTTTAAGCTCTATAATGATGATAAGCTTCTTTTAACCACTACTGCTTCAAATAAAAGTATGAATTTAATGGGGGAAATCTATGGTTTAGAAGTTGCTAAAAAGTTGATTGAAGCCTCCTTTATTATCGATGGTGTCGAAGCTAATATGGTTTTAGTAAAGCCTGAAGTTTACCGAGCTAATAAGCTAGAAATAACTTTAATTATTAATGGTCGTTTTGTTAAAAATCATGCTCTTACTAATGCTATTATTGAAGGATATAATACTTATCTACCTATTGGCAAATATCCAATTTGTGTTATTTATTTGCATATTGATCCTCTTTTAGTTGATGTCAATGTCCATCCAAGTAAAACAGAGGTTAAGATTTCAATTGAAGAGGCCTTAGCTAAAAGATTAGCTACCGCAATTAATGAAGAATTAAAAAAGACAATGCTAATTCCTAATCGTAAAGCTGCAAATGCTTATTTAGATGGGTATCAAAGGTTGAACATTTTTGAATTGCCAAAGGTTGATTTTTCAGGGTTAAAATTAGAAGAAGAAAAAGCTACTTATGAATCTGATAAAAAAGAAGAATCGAAAGAAAACCTAATTGTTGAAAATAAGGTAATTGAATCAACTATCAAAGCTTCTAATAAGCTTCCTTACTTGGAGTATGTAGGGCAGGCATTTGGAACCTATTTAATTTTTCAAAATAGTGAAGGTTTATATTTAATTGATCAGCATGCTGCCGCTGAAAGAGTTAATTATGAAAAATATTATGAATTATTAGGTAAACCAAATCAACCAACTACTGAGCTTTTAGTTCCGATTATGTTGTCTTTCACAAAGAGTGAAGTTATTTATTTGGAAAATAATTTAGATGAATTTGCTAAGCTAGGATTTATTTTAGAGCCTATTTCCAATCAGGATTACGTTATTAGACAAATTCCCATGTGGGCTAATTTAGATACGGCAGAGGAAATTATTAGAGAAACCTTTAAGATGATATTAGAAGCTAAAAATATCAGCGTTATAGCCTTTAGAGATGCTATGGCCAAACTGATTAGCTGTAAGGCCTCAATTAAGGCTAATCACACCTTAAATAAACTAGAGATTGATGCTCTTCTTGCTAATTTGAATAAGTGCCAAAATCCTTATACCTGTCCTCATGGTCGACCTACTATTATTAAGTTTACAACGCTTGAACTAGAAAAGCTTTTTGAGAGGGTTCAATCATGAATAGGGTAATTGTTGTGGTTGGTCCTACTGCGGTCGGTAAAACTAAGGTAGCTATTGATTTAGCTAAGCATTATGGCTTAGATGTTATTAGTGGTGACAGCATTGCTATTTATAAGGAGCTTGATATTGGTTCGGCTAAACCAACTCTTGAGGAACAAAGACTTGTCAAACATCATTTGATTGATATTTTAGATGTTCATGAAGAATATAGTGCCTATGATTTTCAAGTGGCTGCTAGAAAGCTGATTGAGAAAAATCCTTTATCCCTTATTTGTGGTGGTACAGGACTATATATTCAATCAGCCTTATTTGATTATGAATTTGAAGCTGCTAAGCGCAATGATGATTATGCTAAAAAGTATGAGGGCTATTCCAATAATGAGCTATATGAACTGCTAAAAAGTCGTGATTCCAAGTTTGATGAAAAAAGAATTCATCCAAATAATCGCAAAAGAGTTTTAAGAGCTTTAGAGGTCTTAGAGACTACCGGTAAATCAATTATGGATTTTTCTAATGCTAGTAAGCCTTTATATGATTATTTTATTGTTTATTTAAGTATGGATAGAAAAATCCTTTATCAAAGAATTAATGACCGTGTTGATTTAATGATTAAGAATGGTTTAATTGCTGAAGCTCGGAAGCTTTATCAAAAAGATTGTTATATTAAAGGAATTGGCTATGGTGAATTATTTGAATATTTTAAAGGGCAAATTTCTTTAGAAGAAGCCATCGCTGAAATCAAGAAGAATTCAAGGCATTTGGCTAAGCGGCAAGAAACTTGGTTTAGAAATCAGATGTTAAGTCATTTTTATGATATTACGGATTATACAGCAACCTTAAATAAAATTATTAAAGATATAGATGAGTGGTTAAAGCAATGAGAATATATTTAATAGGAATGCCTGGAGCTGGTAAGTCTACTATTGGTAGGCTTTTAGCCTCTAAGCTTAATTATGAATTTATTGATTTAGATAACTATATTGAACAACAAGCTATGCTTTTTGTTGATGAGATTTTTAATTTATATGGTGAAGAGTATTTTAGAGCTTTAGAAAGTAATTGTTTAAAGGAATTAACAAGTGATAATATCGTTGTTGCCTGTGGTGGTGGTATTGTTAAAAATCCGCAAAATAAGGAATTGATGGCGGGGTTATGTATCAGACTTTCTGTTCCACTTGAAATATTAGAAGAAAGAATTGCTAACCAAAATGTTGTGAGGCCATTACTTGCAACAAAGACGTTAAAAGATATTTATTTAGAAAGAAAAGATCTTTATGAGGGCTTTACAGAATATTGTGTTGAAAATATTGATTCTAATCAAGCCTTAGCTGAGATTATGCGATTAGTAGGTGTGAATAATGGCAAAAGTTTTAATTATTAATGGACCTAATTTAAATATGCTAGGTCAAAGACCTAAGGATCATTATGGTAGTCTGACTTTATCTGAAATAAATGCTTTAATTATTAAAGAAAATGCTAATCATTTTGAATTAGATTTTTTTCAAAGCAATTCTGAAGGTGAAATTGTTACCAAAATTCAAAACAGCTTAGATGTAGCTGGCATTATTATTAATCCTGCTGCCTATACGCATACAAGTATTGCGATTAGAGATGCTTTAGAGTTGTATAGGGGACCAATTGTTGAGGTTCATTTATCGGATGTTGATAAGCGTGATGATTTTAGAAAGATCAATTTTATAAGGGATTTGTGTACGGCAAGCTTTAGTGGTAAGAAGCAGGACTCTTATCTAGACGCTATCAAATATTTGAAAAAGCTAAAATAATATGTTATAATAATAAATAGATTTTATTTATGAGGAGGAAAAGTATTAAAAATATTTTTAATACAAAAATTATATGGTATCAACAAATGATTTAAAAAATGGCATGGTCATTGAATATGATGGCAAGCTTATGCAAATTTTAGAGTTCATGCATGTACTTCAAAACAAAGTTGCTTATGTTCGTGTTAAAATGAAGGATATTAGAACAGGGGCTGTAATGGAAACGGCTTTAAAGGGTAGTGATTCAGCTTTTAAAAAATGTTTCATTGAACGTAAGGAAATGCAATATATTTATAATACAGGTGAAAGTTTTGCCTTTATGGATTTAGAAACTTATGAGCAAATTGAAATTCCAGCTCAAAGATTAGAGTGGGAAAAGAATTTTATGCTTGAAGGATCTAGTGTAAATATTACTTTTTATGAGGGTGAAATTTTAGGTGTGAGCTTACCTGATAAGGTTACTCTTACTGTTACTCAATGTGATCCTGCAGTTAAGGGTGATACTAAGACTAATGCTTTAAAGGATGCTTATGTTGAAACTGGTTTACTTGTTAAGGTTCCGATGTTTATTGAAGAAGGAGAAAAGATTATCATCTCCACTGAAACAGGGAAGTATTCAAGTAGAGCTTAATTTAGGAGTGTAGGAAATTGGACATACAATCGGTTTTTCTAAGTGAAACTTCAGGAGCAAGTTTTGATGTTCCCATCTTCATAGTGATGCTAGTGTTGATTGTGCTTTCAGCTTTCTTTTCGATGACTGAAACAGCTTTTTCAAGTGCTAGTATTATCAAGCTTAAATCTTTAGTAGAAGATCAAAAGCATGGTTCAAAAAAGGCTTTAGAGTTAGCTGATAGCTTCGATAAGACTGTCACAACTCTTTTAATTGGTAATAATATCGTCAATGTTGGTTTATCTACTATCGCTGTAGGCTTTTTCACTAAATTAGTTATTTTTCACAATTGGGTTGATTTAGCTTCAACCTTAATTGTTACTGTTGTGCTTTTAATTTTTGGTGAAGTTATACCAAAAACCTTTGCCAAAAATAATCCTGAAACAATTGCGGTTAAAACTTCCTATATTGTTTTTGTTTTATCAATTCTTTTTTTCCCATTTGTTTATTTATTTACGCTTCTTCAAAAGGCTGTTACTAAAAAGAATCAACCTGAAGAAAATACACTTGATGAAGATGAATTAAGTATTTTAATTGATGAAATGGAAGAAAATGGGGCTATTGAGAATGATGAGGCAACCCTTATTAAAAATGTCTTTGATTTAAAGGATCGTAATGTTCAAGATATTATGATTCCAAGAATAGATATGGTGGCTATTGATTATGATTCAACTGTTGAAGAAGTTAAACAATTTCTTTTAGATAATTTTAATTATTCAAGAATCCCTGTCTATAAGAAGGATAAAGACCATATAGTTGGTATCCTTTATGAACGAGATTTTTTTCCGGCTCTAGTTAAAAATGCTAAGATGTCATGGAAGCGTCTAATTAGACCAGTAAAGTTTGTTTCTGGTCAAATGAAGGCTGATGATTTAATTGTTGAATTTCAAAAATCTAAAACACATTTAGCTATTGTCAGTGGTGAATATGGCGATGTTTTAGGCTTAGTTACAATGGAAGATGCTTTAGAGGAGCTAGTTGGTGAAATCTATGATGAAACTGATATAGCTGGTCAAAATGATTTATTATTTAAAGAAAATGCTGATGGTAGCTACCTTGTAGATGCCGATATGTATGTTGAGGATCTTTTTGAAAGACTTAATATAGGTGATGTACCTGAGGATGTTCCAGCTAAACTTTCAGGTTGGTTGTTTGCTAAATGTGAAAGTATACCTGCAGTTGATTTTGAAATCAAGTATGTAGCTTGCTACACAATGTATGATGAACAGACTGATAGCTATGAAGATTATAGAAAAACTTTATTAATTTCAATTGCTGAGGTTGATGGCAGACGTATTCATTCAGTTAAAGTAATTGTTCGTGATGCTACTGATGAAGAAATTGAAGAATATGAACGTTCAACGGAAGAATAAAATACCCTTTTGGGTATTTTTTTTTGGTTTTAGACATAGTCTTAAATGGTGATATTATGATAACTTTAACAGGTGGTAAAACCGGTGGACATATAATACCATTACTTGCCCTTGCCAAAAAAGTTCCCTGAAGTAATATATGTTGGGGCAGCTAATTCTTTAGAGGAAAAATTATGTCAAAAAGAAGGCATTAAATTTATTAAAATGGCTTTACCAAATAATAGTTTAAAAGCTATTTATAAATGCTATCGCCAATTAAAACTACCGAAAATCAATGCAGTTATATCTACGGGTGGTTACATCAGTATGCCTTTACTTCTTTATGCCATCAGACATCATATTCCAATCTATTTATTAGAAGAAAATGTGGTTATGGGGAGAGCTAATATGCTAGCTTCTTTTTTTGCTAAGAAGGTTTTTTTAACCTATGAGCTTCCTAAGATGCGAAAAAAGTATGAGGTAGTAGGGTTACCTACTTTACAAAGAAAGAAAAGCTATTTTGGTGCTTGGAATTTTGATGTTTTAATAATTGGTGGTTCACTTGGTTCTAAGCCTTTATGTAATTTAGTTTATGAATTAAATACAAAATATAAAATCTGTTTAATTGCTGGTCGTTACAGTAAGGATTATCAAAATATCTTAAATGTTAAAGTTTTTGAATATGTTGATGACATTATTAGCCTTATTAAGCAGGCTAAGGTTGTTATTTCAAGAGCTGGTGCTTCAACAACCTATGAGATATTTTCTTGTGAAAAGCCTTGTATTATTATTCCAAGTATGCAAACTAAGCAGAATCATCAATATTTAAATGCTTTATATTTTGAAAAACAAAATTGTGCAGTTTTAGTTAAAGAAAAGGAAGCTAAAAGGGTCATTTTAGCTAAGGTTGATGAGATTATAAAAAATGATTTAATAGCTGTTAATATGAAAGAAAGTCAAAGAAGAATTGTTAAGCCAGATGCAAGTGAAACTATTTTAAAAATATTAAAGGATGATCTTAATGAACTTTGAAAATTATGTCATAGAAAATGATTTAGGAGCCATTGAAAGTGATTGGACATTTAAAGAATTAACAACTATCGGGTGTGGTGGTAAAATTAAAACTCTTTATACTCCAAAAAGTTTAGAAGCTTTACAAAAGGCCTTTAGATTTATTAATGACCATGATCTAGAATATGTTATTTTAGGTAATGGAAGTAATATTTTAGCTAGAGATAATGACTATTTAGGAATTGTTATTTCTTTAAGAAAAATGCCAGCTAGTTTTGAGGTAATGGATAATACTTTAACCTGTAGTGCTTTTTATCCGACGATTAAATTAGCCTATGAGCTTGCCAAATTAGAGATAGGTGATTTATCTTTTTTGGGTGGTATTCCCGGTCTACTTGGAGGAGCAATTTATAATAATAGTGGGGCTTATAAAAAGGAAATAAAAGATGTTTTACTTGAAGTGACTTATATCAATAGTGTTGGCGAGTTAAAGACTATTAAGAATGGGGCATGTGCCTTTGGGTATAGAAGAAGTGTTTTTCATTATTTTAATAGTATTATTATCAGTGCAACCTTTAAGGTGGAAAAGCTTGCAACCTTAGAAATTTTAGAAAAAAGACAAAAGCAAAGACAACTAACTCAGCCTTTAGAGTGTAGAAGCATGGGTTCAATCTTTAAAAATAATCAGCTTATTAGTGCATGGAAGGTCATAGATGCCTTAGGAATGCGGGGATTTCAAATTAATGGGGCAGCTATTAGTGCTAAGCATGCTAACTTCATAATAAATACAGGAAATGCTAGAGCTGCCGACATTTTAAGTCTTATTGAATTAATCAGAAAACGCTCAGAGCTTGAGTTTGGTATAAAATTAACTTGTGAGATAGCCATTGTTTAGTAAAAAAATGCTTGAAATTCTTTCCTTCCATATTGCAAAAAAATGCTGTTTAATGTAAAATAAAAAGTAGTTTACTATTTTTTATGCTGTGGAGGGATTGTTATGATTTTTGATGAATTAGATAGCCTAGAGGCTGCTCGGACTAAAATTAAAGTTATTGGTGTTGGTGGAGCTGGTAAAAATGCAATTGACCACATGATTGAAAATGAGGTTCAGGGTGTAGAATTTATCGCGGTTAATACTGATGCCCAAGACTTAAAATATTCAAAGGCTCGCAATCGTTTACTGATTGGTCGTAACACAACTCATGGTCATGGAGCAGGTGCTGATCCTGATGTTGGCCGAATGGCAGCTTTAGAAAGTGAAGATGCACTTCGCGAAATTGTTAGTGATGCTGATATGGTCTTCATTACTTGTGGTATGGGTGGTGGAACAGGTACGGGTGCCGCTCCTGTTATTGCTAAAGTAGCAAGAGAGAATAACTGCTTAACTGTTGGTATTTGTACTAAGCCTTTTGCTTTTGAAGGTCCTGAACGAATGAATAATGCTGTGGCTGGTTTAACAGCTTTACGTGAATATGTTGATACTTTAATTGTTATTCCTAATCAGCGTTTGATGCAAATGGTTGATCCAGATACTCCAATGCTAGAGGCCTTTAGAGAAGCTGATAATGTTTTGCGTAAAGGTGTTCAAGGTATTGCTGAAATTATTTCGATTCCAGGTATGATTAATATCGACTTTGCTGATGTTAAACATGTTATGGCTAACTCAGGTACAGCGTTAATGGGTATTGGGGCTGCTACCGGTAGAGATCGGGCTATTATGGCTGCTCGGCAAGCTATTCATTCACCATTGTTAGAGGTAACGATTGATGGTGCAACAAACGCTATTGTCAATATTACTTCATCTGAGGGTCTAGGTGCCAAAGAAATTGAGGATGCTATTGCTGAGATTAGAAATAATTGTGATAAGGATTTAAGTATCATTTATGGTAATGCTTATAACAATGCTTTAGGTGATGAAATGATTGTCACTGTCATCGCAACTGGTTATGAGCTTAAGGCTCAAAGCAGTGGCTATGATGAACTTGCTAGTGAAATTTATAAAAATATTTCTAAAGAAAATATTGAGTATGCTGGTCTTAAAACAGCTCGTCCTAATGAACAATTAGAAAATGAGAGTGATAAGAGTGAAATAGATACTATTTTCAAATCTGATGAAAAGAAAAAGAAGGATAAGAAAGCTGACAGCAAGCCTAAATCTAAATTACCTTCTTGGTTAAAGAAATCTTAAAAAATAAAACGACTATTGCTTGATAGTCGTTTTTTTATAATTCAATTTTAATTTCTCTTAATGCAATTCTTAAATTGCTTTTATGATTATGTTTTTCTTGAATAATGCTTTTCCGTTGATTAGTTTCATTTAAAGTTTTATCAATCGTTAATTGAACTTTTAGGGCCTCTATTTCATGGTCAATATGTTTTTTAGAGGTAATAAATTCAATTTTAGCATTTTTAATATCATTATGAAGAGAATTGTTTTTCTTTTTTGTTTCTTTATTAAGCATTCGTGTATTATATTTAAAGGCAATAGGTAAATGCTCAATTTCTTCATTTTTTGTTTCAATAAAACTTTTTAGTTTTTCGTTAAGTTGTTTGTTATCATAAGTGTTTCTTTTAACACTTAGGACCTTATCTTTTTGAAAATTATTTTCTCTTTGACGTTGTTCATTTTGATAGTATTCAATGATTTTTTTATTATTATCTTCTAAGGCATAATAGGAACTATAAAAATTATTAGTTTGATTTTCAAAAATCTTTTTAACATTGTTACTTTCCTCTTCAAAATCATTTTCAGCTTGGACAATTAAGTCATCATAATGTTTAATTGTTTGACTAATTAATAATTTTTGTTCATTGACCCGATTATCATGGCTTTTTATTGCATTTTGATATTCATTTTGATAGCTAAGGCTAGCTTTAAAATATTGTCTATTAAATTTATGAATATCATTTTGATATTCCTTACTGCATTTAGCTTTTATTTGGTCAGCCTCATCATTATTATTTTTAACAAATATGGCAAAGAGGTTGTTTAGTTCTAATTTAGTAGAATTAACTAAATCACTTAATTTTCTTTGAAGAAGATCAATATATTTGTTTAATTTATTTTCATTTGCCACATTAGTTGAGGTAATCTTGTTAACTCTTGAAGCAGCAGTGATTGTTTTATGATAGAAGGCTACAAATTGTTTTTTAAAATTAATATAAATTAAAGAATCACGATCTTGCATTCTTTTAATCTTTTCTAATTCATTTTGATAAGAAGAGGTATTGGCTGCCATTCGATCATTTAATTCTTTTAAATCATCTTCGTGCATTTTATTAATTTTACTATAGTCTTCAATCTTTTCCCGATAATCTTTAATTTTTAAATCATTTTGTTTGATTGTTTCAGAAACTAGCGTTGGTAATTTTCTTTTACTTTGTTTATTGTTGATAAGGAGCATTTCATTATCATTAATAAGGGTAAAAATCTTTTGTCTAAAGTTTTCAATAGTTTTATTAGCACTATCCATCTTATCTAAAATATCACTTTTTTGTTCCTTAATTTTAGTTACACTTTCTTCATAATCAGTGTTTAGGGAATCTAGAGATGCTTTAAATTTAAATTCATAGATATAATCTAGCTTCTTAGAAATGATAGAAGTAATCTCATCATAAAGGTTAGTAAATGCTGAACTGAATAGATTTAAAAAGATTAATAAAAAAGAATTAATAAGTGATTCTAAAAAATGATAGTTATCATGAGTAGCTGTAATATCTTTTAAAATAATACTTACAATTTTAACAAAGTTTCTTTTAAAGGAATCATAAAAGCTATTGAAGGAGCTGACAATTTCTGTTAAATAATCAATATCATTATTATTTAAATTATTGATATAGTTTTCTTTTGATAATTTTAAATCATTATTATAATAAATTTGGGTCTTTACTTTGGAAAAACGTTCATCTTGTTCGGCCTTTTTGATAGCATAGGCAGTAGAGACATTATTTTTTTCTAATCTAAGATTTTGAAGAGTGATATTTAAATTTTTAGTTTCTAAGGCTTTTTCAGTTTCTAAATCAATTTTTTTATAGCCATAGCTTTTAACCATTTCAATATTTTTTAGATTGAATTGGTATTTATCCTCATTATAATTTTTTAAAAGTTTATTTTTTTCAATCTCTAATAAATTTTCAACTTCCTCGCGATGAAGATTATTAGTGTAGGTTTCTTTTTCATATTTTCTTACTAAATCGCCAAGTTCTTGAGTCAGTTTAATTTCTAACCGATAGGAATTGATTTTGTTTTGGATTGATTCAATCTTTTTATAGTAATTAGCCTCAATACCATCATAATTTCTTTCAAGTAGCTTTGCTCTTATTTGGGATTGACAGCGTAGTAAATTAGCTTTTTGATTGAAACGATAGTTAGCTGTTTTAACAATATAATTAAAATCATTTTCGATGATATCAGCCTTTTCCTGGTAGTATTTATTATCAAATTGTTCTTGATCTGTTAGATTTTTAATTGCAAAATTTTTATCAATTTCTAAATAATTTTTATTATTACGATTTTCTTGAAGATTGATGGTATGATTTTTTGTTATTGCTTCTAATTTAAGTTCATTTTCCTTTTTTAAAAAATTAATATCTAAAGCGTATTGTTTATTCTTAAATCTAATTAAACGATTAGTATATTTATCTAAAACATCAGAGCTAGAAGAGGTATAGATTTTTTCTAATTGATTATGAAACAGCTTGGTTTTAGTAAAAATCATTGTATAGTAATCACGTTTTAATTTAAGAGTTTGTTCTTCAAGTGTTTTTCTTTCACGGCTAGTATGCTCATCTATTTCATTGATTTTAGTAACAAAATCTCTAAGAAGAGCTTGTGATTTATTTTGATAGTCTTGACGCTTATTTTCTTTTTCAATATTCGAATCATTTAGGGCTTTGTTATATTGACTACGTGCTTTATCAATGATGATATTTTTTTCTTCTGATATTTTTTTAATATTACTGTTAAATAGGGCACTTTCCTGCCGATATTTTTCCTTCATATTGTTTCTTTCAGCTTCTAAAGCACTGATTAGTGAATTTAATTCTTTCATCTTACTTTCAATTAGGGTATTAAGTTGATTGATGAGACTTTTATTTTCTTCATCAAAGGTCAAAGCTTCAGCAGTATAATCAGTGACTAGGGCTTCCTTAATACTATTTAAGATTAAATTATTTTTTTTGACAATATCCAAATAAGAATCTTTAGCCTCATCACGTTCATAGTCATATCTTTTTTTAGCTTCTTCAAAGTCATAATCTAAGATCAGTTTATTTTGTTCAGAAGTAGCATAAAAGTAGTTATAATCCTGTTCAAATTGTTCGATTGTATAGTCATTAGCTTGCTTAGATTTTTGGATCTTTTCTTGAAGATTATTGCAGGCTTTAATGGTATCTTCCGTAATTGATTTGATTTTTTTATTTAGGGCCTCGCTTAAGCCAGCAATTTCTTGACAATATTTATTATAGGCTGCTTGATTTTGTTTAGTTAAATTGTCTAATAATAACTGATGTTTAGAAAAGCTTTCTTCAAGGACAGCCACCCAATTGCTTAAGGTTTCATTTAAATAGTTGAGCTTTAAAGTGGTAAGAGGGTCATTTTCATCAATGATTGAAAAGTCAGAGATTAGCTTAGAATAATCTTGCTTAAATTGATTTATTATTTGTATAAGCTGCATTCTTACCACCTCGCTTTCTATTGTTTTGCCACTTTATTTATTATATAATTATTTTGAATAATAGTCAAAGGAAAGGTGTGCTTTAAATGCATTGTTGTAGTAGTAGCAATTTTAAAAAGTTGATCATAAATGGTACTATGTACCAGCAATGCTTAAATTGTGGTTTTCTTACTAAAGTCGATAAGTTGTCAGAATCTTTAGAAAAAAGACGTTATGATTTTCATGTTTGTGATGATAAATATCTAAATTATATGAATGATGTAGTTAATCTTATCAGCCCCTTTTTAAAGGAAGGTAGCTGTCTTGATTTTGGTTGTGGGAAGATTCATGCGTTAAGTGATATTTTAAATGCTAGAGGTATTAGTTGTTCTTATTATGATCTTTATTATTTTGATTTACCTTTAGATATTTATGATAATATTATATTAATTGAGGTCTTTGAGCATTTACATGAGCCTTATGAGGAGCTTATGAAGCTTTTTAAGCATCTAAGGTCTGGGGGTAAGATAATTATTATGACTAAGCCTTATATTGATAGTTATTTAGAGAATAATTGGTGGTATTTAAGAGATAGTACGCATTATAGCTTTGTTAAAGATCATACTTTAAAAAAGTGGGATTTGCCTTGTAAGGTAAGTCAAGTAAGAGAGGATATTTTTGTTTTAGAAAGCATATAATAAATTGGTGATATTAATGCTAGAACATATTGTTAAAAATGGTGAATCAATTTATGATATTTTAAATATGTATCATTTAGAGCTTGAAGAGCTTGTTAATACTAATTTACATATTACAGATTTTAATAATCTAGCAAGTGGTATGAAAATAAAAATTCCCCTTTTGAATAATGAGGTTGAACAAATCCTAGATAATACAGAAAGTTTTGTACAAAAATATTATCCTAAAATAAGTGAGGTAATTACAGCCAAAGAAGAAGCTTTTAAGCCTGTTGAAGAAGAGCCTAACTTAACAGATTCAAAGAATTTAGAAGAGGTTAGTAAGGTTGAGCCTATTTCTAGGAAAGCTTATCCAGGTATAATACCGCCAACCTATAAGGGAACATTTAAAAAAATTTAGGAAATGTAAGCTAATTACATTTCTTTTTTATTTTAGTCCTTTTAGCTAGCTGTTTTTCTTGTAAAAATGCGGTGAAATATGGTATTATTATAAAAGGTGAAGTTTATGTATGGATATATTAAAGGTGTGGTTACCAAAATAACTCCGAAAAATATCATTATTGAAAATAATGGTATTGGTTATTTACTTATTGTCAGTAATCCTTATAGTTTTAAATTAAACAATGAATGTAAGGTTTTTGTGCATCAATATGTTAGAGAAGATTTAATCGATTTATATGGTTTTGGTAGTGAAGATGAAAAGGAGCTTTTTTTAAAGCTTATTTCGGTAAGTGGGATTGGACCTAAGAGTGCGTTGTCGATTCTAGCTACCGGTACGGTTAAAGAAATTGTTAGTGCTATTGAAAGTCGTAATGATGCTTATTTAAGAAAGTTTCCAGGAATTGGGGCTAAAGCTAGCCAGCAAATTATTTTAGATTTACAAGGTAAACTTAATTATGATGAGGCTATTAGTTATAAGGGTTCTAAGCTTGATGATGTTGAGGAAGCTTTAATTGCCTTAGGCTATAGTAAAAAAGAAATTTCTAAGGTTTTACCTAAGCTTGATGGAGCCTTAGATGAAGGAAATTTAGTAAAGGAAGCTTTAAAGCTTTTAGTGAAGTAGGTGATTTAATTGGCTGATGAACGCGTAATTAGTCCAAGTGTTGTTGAGGAGGAAGACAATTTATCTTTACGGCCTCAAAGCTTAAAAGAATATATTGGTCAAGAGGAGTCTAAGGAAATGCTAGATATTTATATCAAGGCTGCCTTAAAACGTAATGAATCATTAGATCATGTCCTACTTTATGGACCTCCTGGTTTAGGTAAAACGACTCTTGCTCAAATTATTGCCAACGAGCTTGGAACGAATATCCAAGTTATTTCAGGGCCTTCAATTGAAAGAAGTGGGGATTTAGCGGCTGTTTTATCGAAGCTATCAGAGGGTGATGTTTTATTTATTGATGAAATTCATCGTCTACCTCGCTATGTGGAAGAAGTTCTATATAGTGCAATGGAGGATTATGTAATTGATATTGTTGTTGGTAAGGATAGCAGTACGAGAAGTATTAGAATTGAACTGCCACCTTTTACTTTAGTTGGGGCTACCACGCGTTTTGGGGATTTATCTGCTCCTTTAAGAGATCGTTTTGGCGTTGTTTTGCGGTTAGATTATTATAAGCTTACAGAACTAGAGGCCATTATTTCTAGAACAGCTGCTGTCTATGAGACAACTATTGATCAAGCAGCTTTAGTTGAGTTGGCTAGTAGAAGTAGAGGAACACCACGAATTGCTAATCGTTTATTTAGGCGGGTTAGGGATTTTGCTGATGTTCGTAATGAGGGGGTTATTACCCTTCCTATTTGCAATGAAGCCTTAGCTAAATTAGGTATTGATAAAAATGGTTTAGATTATACTGACTATCGCTATCTTAAGGCCATAATCAATACCTTTAAGGGTGGTCCTGTTGGGGTTGAATCAATTGCTGCCACTATTTCTGAGGAGGTTTCAACAATTGAGGATGTCTATGAGCCTTATTTATTACAGGAGGGCTATATTAAGCGTTCTAGTAGAGGTAGGATTGCTACTGAAAAGGCCTATAAGGAATTAGGAATACCATATTATAAGGGGTTATTTTCATGATAAAAACAAGTGATTATGATTATAATTTGCCAGAAGAGCTTATTGCTCAAACGCCACTTTTAAAGCGTAGTGGTTCACGTTTAATGGTTTTAAATCGTCAAAATAAAACTATCGAGCATCGTCAGTTTTCTGATATTATCAATTATTTATCGAGTAATGATGTTTTAGTTTTAAATGATACTAAGGTTATTCCTGCTCGGTTAATTGGGGAGAAGGAAGATACTAAAGCTGTGATAGAAATTCTTTTACTTAAAGATTTAGGTGAAAATATTTGGCAGTGTCTAGCTAAACCACAAAGACGGGTAAAGTTAGGTAGTATCATTGTTTTTGGTAGTGGTCTTTTAAAGGCTAAATGTATTAAAAAAGAGGATATGGGAATTTGTGAATTTGAGCTTATTTATAAGGGCATTTTAGTTGAACTTTTGGACAAGCTTGGTCAAATGCCTTTGCCACCTTATATTCATGAAAATCTAAATGATCCTAATCGTTATCAAACTGTCTATGCTAAAAATCCTGGTTCAGCAGCGGCTCCAACAGCTGGTCTTCATTTTACTAATGAACTTTTAGAGGCTTTAAAGGCTAAGGGAGTTGAAATTATTTTTATTACCCTACATGTTGGTTTAGGGACCTTTAGACCAGTTGAGGTTGAAGATGTTTCAGAACATAAGATGCATGAGGAATATTATGAGATTTCTAAAGAAGCCGCTTTAGCTTTAAATCGGGCTAAGGCTAGTGGAAAAAGAATTATTGCTTGTGGGACAACTTCAACTAGAACTTTAGAGTCAGCCTATGATAATGGTTTTAGGGAATGCTGTGCTACAACTGATATTTTTATTTATCCGGGATACAAATTTAAGGTAGTTGATGCTCAAATTACGAATTTTCATTTGCCTAAGTCTACTTTGATTATGTTAGTTAGTGCTTTTGCAGGTAAGGATTTTATAATGGCTGCTTATAATGAGGCTGTTAAAGAGAAATATCGCTTTTTTTCCTTTGGTGATGCAATGTTTATAGAATGAGAAAAGAGGTAAAAAAATGAATTATCAAGATTTTTTAAATGATCGTAATCCTAAGGTTTTATTTACTATTAAAGATTTTGGTCAAATTGAAGCTGAAATTTTTGTAGATGTAGCTCCAAAAACGGCAAAGAATTTTTTAGATTTAGTTAAATCCAACTTTTATAATGGTTTAACTTTCCACCGTGTAATTAAGGGTTTTATGATTCAAGGTGGTGATCCACTAGGTAATGGTACTGGGACAGCTAAGATGTCAATTTTTGGGGAATTTGCTAATAATGGCTTTGCTAACCCTTTGCAGCATTCACGGGGAGTTTTATCAATGGCTAGGAGCTTTTTGCCAGATTCTGCAAGTTGTCAATTCTTTATTATGCATCAGGATGCTGCCTATCTTGATGGGGCCTATGCTGCCTTTGGGGTGGTAACTAAGGGTATTGAAGTTGTTGATAAGATTGCTGAGGTTGAGACAAATTACCATGACAAGCCTTTAAAACCAGTTATTATAGAAAAGGTAGAAATATTATAATATGGCAACAGTTTGGTATGAGTTAAAGCATGAATGCAAGCAAACAGGAGCCCGCTATGGTATCCTTCATACTCCTCATGGTGATTTTGAAACCCCAATTTTTATGCCGGTTGGTACTAAAGCTAATGTTAAGACCTTAATTCCTAGTGAGGTTGAGGAAGTTAGTGATGGTTTAATTTTGGCTAACACCTATCATTTATGGCTCCAGCCAGGTGATGAGTTAATTAAAGAAGCTGGAGGAGTTAGAGGCTTTATGAAATGGGATCATGCCCTTTTAACTGATAGTGGTGGATTTCAAGTTTTTTCCCTTGCTAATATTCGCAAGATTACGGAGGAGGGTGTTGAGTTTAGACACCATAAATCTGGTGATAAGCTTTTCTTGTCACCTGAAAAATCAATAGCTATTCAAAATAATTTAGGGGCTGATATCATTATGAGTTTTGATGAATGTCCACCCTTTTATGCCGATGAAAAATATTTAAAGGATTCCATAGATCGAACTATTAGATGGGCTAAAAGAGGTAAAGAGGCTCATAAGAATCCTGATACTCAATCGTTATTTGGGATTGTTCAAGGAGCAGGTAATAAGGAACTAAGAAAATATTGTTTAGATAAATTAGAAGAGATTGGCTTTGAGGGCTATTCAATTGGTGGCTTGTCTGTTGGTGAAACAAAGCAAGAAATGTATGAGATGCTAGCATATTTAAAGACAATTATGCCTAAGGATAAGCCTAGATATTTGATGGGTGTTGGTTCGCCTGATGATTTAATTGTTGGTTCTATCAATGGTATTGATATGTTTGATTGTGTTCTACCTTCCCGTAATGCTCGTCATGGTACGGCTTTTACTTCGCATGGTAAGGTTCAAGTTAAGAATAGTAGTTTAAAAAATAGTTTTTTACCTCTTGATGAGGAATGTGATTGTTATGTTTGTAAAAACTTTACTAGAAGCTATTTGAACCATCTTGTTAAATCAGAAGAAATTTTAGGTATGCGGCTTTTAACATATCACAATTTAGCTTTTTTAAAAAAATTAATGGCTCAAATTCGACAAGCCATTAAAGAAGATCGTTTATTAGATTTTAAAAATGTTTTTTTCAAGAAATTTGGATATTCAAAAGATTAATTAGGTGTTTGCGTTCCAATTGAAGAATTGCATAGTTCAACAATTATTGGTTCATAGCACTGGATACCAGCAATTTCATCGATATCTAAGATAATAGTTCTTGTAGTAGCTACTAAAGTTGGATTTTCTGGATCGGAAGAGTCAGAAGTTAACATTCTTAAAGTTACATAACGACCACATCTAATGGATTCTACTCTAAAAAAGCCAGTTGTTGTTCCTACAAGATCTGTATATCCAATGAAAGTTGTTCCACACTTACTGAAAAGTGTTACAGGAATTGTGTTATTAGCAGAAGAGAATAATGAAGCGTCACAGCTTATGCAGCTAACAGTGCCAAGGGTAGCAACTTCCTTTTGAAGTTTGTCAATTTTAACAAGAGTATCCTTGATGTAGTTGCAATCGCAATCGTTGTTAAATGCTTCCATTTGCATTATTATTTCACCTCCTACAAATAAGGTATGATTAATGCATACTAAATGCATAGACAAATGTCGACTTTAATATAAAAAACAATTGAATAAACTTTTGAAAATTTATATAATATAGTTAAGGATGTGAAAATATGAATAATATAGCTATCATTGCGATTTCAATTAGTTGTGTTATCTTATTATGTGTCTTAATAATTATATTATTAGTTGTTTTAAAGCATACAAAGAAAAAAAGACCTAAAATTAAGGTCGATGAAGTCTTCATTAATAATCTTATGTTAGCCTTAGGCTCTAAAGCTAATATTGCTTTAGTTGCTACGGAGAATGGTCGAACTAAATTCACACTTAAGGATTTAGATAAGGCTAATTTAGAGGCTTTAAAAAAGCTTTCTAATGCTGGGGTGTTTGTTACAGGTAATATTGTAAAAATGCTATTTTCCTATGATTCTGATTTGATTTGTCAAACAGTCAAGCATATAATTAAGGAGGATTAAATATGATAAGCAAGAAATTTAAGATTACTAATGAGTCAGGTGTTCATGCTCGTCCTGCAACCTCATTAGTTAATGTTTGTATGCAGTTTCAAGCTGAGATTAGTCTTGAGGCTTTAAAGAGAACTGTCGATTTTAAGTCTATTATGGGTGTAATGTCTTTAGGTATTTATAGTGGTACTATTATCAGTGTAACTTGTGATGGTGTTGATGAAAAACAGGCTATGCAAACTATTTCAGATAAAATAGTTGAACTTAATTTAGGTAAAGAAATATAAGAAAATAATAAATTATTATTCTTTTATGGGTAATAATTTATTTTGTTTTTTGGAGGATTATCATGGATTTTGAAGTTAAAAAATATGAAGAAGAAGCTTTATTTTTATTATCAAAGCTTGTTTCTTTTAGGACAGTATTAGATGAATTTAAGCCTAAATCTAAAGAACCTTTTGGTAACGAAAATAAAGATTGCTTAAAATTTATCCTACGTTATGCCGAATTAGCCGGTTTTAAAACGTATAATGCAGATAATTATGCTGGTCATATTGAATTTGGTAGTGGGGATGAGACCTTAGGTATCTTAGCGCATTTAGATGTTGTTCCTGTTGCTGATCAAAAGTGGCAAAGTGATCCTTTTGTTTTAACAATTAAAGATGGTAAATTGTTTGGTCGAGGAGTAGTTGATGACAAGGGACCACTAGTTGCTACGTATATGGCTTTTAAACTTTTAAAGGATGCTGGTTTTACACCTAAGAAAAAAGTCCGTTTGATCATGGGCTGTGATGAGGAATCAGGTTCGCGGTGTTTAACGCATTATTTTACAAAACAGCCTTTACCAGAACTTGGTTTTTCTCCAGATGCTGATTTTCCGCTTATTTATGGTGAAAAGGCCCATTGTACATATGACTTTTTAGGAGAATTAGCTGCAAGTGAAATTATTAAAGAATTTGAATGTGGTCTTCGTTATAATGTTGTTCCGGCAGTTGCCAAAATGAAACTGAATAAAGATTTAACAAAAGAATATCAAGAATATTTAGCTAAGCATAATTATCAAGGGGAAATTGTTGAGGGATATTATGTAGCCTATGGAGTATCAAGTCATGCGATGGTACCGCAAAATGGTCTTAATGCCAGTTTTATTTTATTTAGTTTTTTAAATGAAGTTTATCCAACGCCCTTATCAAAGTTTTTTGTTGATTATTTAACCTTTGATCCTTTTGGCAAAAAGCTTGGCTATGCGATTTATGATGAACAAATGAAGGAGCTTACCAGCAATGTAGGCTTAGTAAGTATCAAAGATGGTAAGGTTAAGATTGGTATCGATTGTCGGGTGCCAAAAGAAGAACATAAGGCTAAGCTATTGGCATGTATAAATGCGGCTGCAAGTTCAATCGGCTTTGAGGTTGATGTTCATAGTTTTGGTGGTTTTCACTATGTTGATCCTCATGGCTTCTTAGTTACAACTTTAATGAAGGTCTATAGGGAAGCTACAGGTGATTTAAAATCTGAACCTATCACTATTGGTGGTGGTACTTATGCTAAGTTTATTGATAATGCTGTAGCCTATGGACCACTTTTGCCAGGAAGAGAGGATGTTTGTCATATTGCTGATGAATATATGTTTGAGACTGATTTCTTAAAGGCTATTGAAATCTACGCAAAAGCAATATACGAACTAACAAAATAAGATGCGCTTAAGAAAGATAAAAGATGCCTATATTAAGCTAGCGGCTAATGATACCTATTTTATAGCTGCCCCGCAAAATTATAAGGGCCAATGGTCCAAAGCATTTGGCAATAATAATCCCCTTCATTTAGAAATTGGTTGTGGTAAGGGAAAGTTTATTAGTGAGCTTGCAAGCCTTAATCCACATATCAATTATTTAGCTATTGAAAAATATGATTCAGTTTTATTAAGAGCTTTAGAAAGAGTTAGTGATAAAGAGCTTCCTAATTTACGTTTAGCAATTATTGATGCGAGTAGGCTCAGAGATTATTTTGCTAAAGAGGAGGTAGATCTTATCTATTTAAATTTTTCAGATCCGTGGCCTAAGAATCATCATGCTAAAAGGCGTTTGACTTCGGAGTCTTTTTTAAATAGCTATAAGGATATTTTAAAGGCTAATGGTGCTATTTATCAAAAAACTGATAATCGGCATTTTTTCGAATATTCTTTGGAAACATTTAATAATAATGGTTGGATTTTAGCCAATATTTCCCTTGATTTAAATAAGGACAGTGAGATTTTTAATATTACTACTGAGTTTGAAGAGAAGTGGTCTAAGCTTGGTCCTATTTATCGTTTAGAGGCAAGAAAGAAAAATGGCTAAATTTGGTTTGATTGGTGGTAAGAGTCCAGATCATTATAATTTTGATTTAGAACTTAAAATATTTACCTGTTTAAATTTACATAAGCCTAAAATTCTTTTCATTCCTTATGCTACTTATCCTAATCTAATTTTAAGTATTGATAAATTTAAAAATATCACGCATAATTTAAATTTAGAGGTAAGATATTTAGAGACTCTTGATGAAAATACTGTTAATGAATTATTTGCTTGGGCAGATGTTATTTATTTTGGTGGTGGTGATGCTAAAGAATTGGTTAGCATAGTTAAAACTAGTCCAATCCTTAAAAATCTTTTAGAGGCTTGTTATAGTAATAAATTATTTTTAGGGATGTCAGCTGGAGCTATTTTATTAAGCTTTGCTGGTATGGGGGATAAATATGCTTATAGTGATGGTGTTAACTACTATAATTATCAAATGGTAGAGGGCTTAGGTATTTTAAAGATGACAGTTTGTCCCCATTATAACCATAATGGTTTAGAAAAATACAATGATGAGGTCAAAAAATATGAATTTTCCAGCTATGCTTTAGATGATGATACAGCTATTTTATTTAATGGGAATAAGCGATTAGTTTTTAAGACAAATAGGGGCAATAGTGTTTATTTATTTGATTATAATAATGATTATTTAATGATTCCTCTATATGAGGAAAGATAGGAGAATTATGATGCGTGCTTTAGATATTATTGAGAAAAAAAGAGATGGTTTTGAACTATCTAAGGAAGAAATTGATTTTTTCATTAAAGGGTTTACAGATGGTAGTATAGAAAACTATCAAGCTTCAGCCTTAACAATGGCCATTTATTTTAGAGGTATGACCGATTTAGAGTCTACCTATTTAACTGAGGCCATTCTAAATAGTGGTGATCAATTAGACTTATCAGGTATTTCAGGAATTAAGGTTGATAAGCATTCAACAGGTGGTGTTGGGGATAAAACATCGTTAGTTGTAGGACCTCTAGTTGCTTCTTTAGGTATTAAATTTGCCAAGATGAGTGGTCGTGGTTTAGGTCATACAGGTGGCACTTTAGATAAGCTTGAAGCTATTGAAGGCTACAATATTAGTTTAAGTGAAGAAGCCTTCATTAAACAGGTCAATGAAATTGGCATTGCGTTAGTTGGCCAAACTGCAGACCTTGCTCCTGCTGATAAGCGTTTATATGCTTTAAGAGATGTTACAGGTACCGTTGAGTCAATCCCTTTAATTGCTTCATCAATTATGAGTAAAAAGCTAGCTAGTGGTGCTGATGCTATTTGTCTTGATGTTAAGGTTGGTAGTGGGGCTTTTATGAAAAATGTTGCCGATGCAACTAAGCTTGCTACTCTTATGGTTAGCATTGGTAAGAATTGTGGTCGTGATATGACTGCCATTTTAACGAATATGGATGAGCCTTTAGGTAGAGCCGTTGGTAATTCTTTAGAGGTAATTGAGGCTATCAATACTTTAAATGGTAGAGGGCCAAAGGATTTTACAGAGTTATGTTTAGAGGTTGCAGCCCATTTAGTTGTTGCTGGTAAGAAGGCTAAAACAATCACCTCAGCTAAGAAGCTTTTAAATCAGCAAATAAAAAATGGTGAGGGTCTTAAGACTTTAGCTCGTCTAATTGCTGCTCAGGGTGGTAATGCTGATTATATCTATAATCCTGATTTATTTCCAAAGGCTAAATATGTTGTTGATGTTAAGGCTACCGCTAGCGGTTTTGTCAATCATATTGATGCTTTAGCAATTGGTCATTCGGCTATGCTTTTAGGGGCTGGTAGAAGTAAGCTTGATGATGTTATTGACCATAGTGTTGGTATAGTTTTAAATAAAAAGGTCAATGATAAGGTAAGTAAGGGTGATACTTTAGCTACTATTTATGCTAATAAAGAAGATGTCAGCAATGAAGCTTCAATCATTCAAAATGCTTATACCTATGGTAATACTAAGGTAGCTTCTGAATTAATTTTGAAAATAATTAAATAATTATTGAAATCAAATTTTAATAATGTTATAATTAACAAGAAGTTTTAAGAAAGTATAAGGAGTAAAGAGCCTATGTTATGGATTGATTATATCGTATTAGTTCTTTCCATTTTCATGATTATTATTGTCTTATTACAAAGTTCTAAAGACGATATTAATGATGCGTTTAATGGAAGTAAGTCAGAATTATTCAAAAATCAAAAGACTCGTGGTGTTGAATTGTTATTACAAAGAACTACTGCGGTTTTAGCTGTTTTATTCATAGCTGCAGTTATTACATCTGTTGCCTTACACTAATCTGAGATTTCAAACGAAATCTCATTTTTTTTACAAGAAAGGGGTGAATGATATGTTTACTGATGAAATGGTTTTAGAAGTTATAGGTAGAGGTATTGTTCACCTTTATGATATTAAACGAGCCTTAAACATATCCCAAAAGAATTTAATACCTATTTTAAATCGACTAGTTTTAGCTGGTAAGTTATATCATAATCCTAACTCTTTAATCTATGGTTTAATAAAGGTTGGAACAATTGAGATTAAGGATGGTGGCTATGGTTTTATCAGTGTTAGTGAAAAGGAAAATGATTATTATGTTTCTAAGCATGAACTTACAAATATCTATGATGGTGATATAATAGAGTTTTATCCTTGCATCAGTGATAAGCTTTTGGAAGCTAAAATAATTAGAGTAATAAAGCGTAAGAATACTTTTATTATTGGTACTATCCATTCTAAAATGAAGAAAGGAAAACAAATTTACTATATTACTTCTAATATTAATCACTTTGATGTTAAGGCTTTAATTAAGAAAAATATTCCTTACGAAGAAAATTTAATTGTCTATGCAGATATTAATTATGTTGGAACCGCTATTGAAGCTTTTGATGTCATTGTCTTAGGTCATAAGGATGATCCGGGAATTGAGATTAGTCAAATTGCATTAGAATATGGTTTTAAGCTTTTTTTTCCACTTGATGTAATAAAAGAATTAAGTCATATACCAGATATTGTTTTACCTGAACAAAAGAAAAACAGAAGAGATTTTACTGATCGCTTAATTTTTACAATTGATGGTAATGACTCTAAGGATTTTGATGATGCTATTAGTCTTATTACAAATGAAGATGGCACCTATGAATTAGGGGTTTATATTGCCGATGTAGCTGAATATGTTAAAGAGGGTAGTCCTTTAGATAAGGAAGCCTTAAAAAGAGGAACATCTGTTTATTTAGCTGATCGCGTAATTCCTATGCTACCTCATCAATTATCTAATGGTATTTGTTCTTTAAATGAGGGGGTAGAACGTTTAGTTTTAGCTTGTTTGATGACCGTTACTAGCGATGGTAAATTGTTAAATTATGAAATAGTTGAAGGAGTTATTAAATCACGCTACCAGATGACCTATGAAAATGTCAATAAAATTTTAAATGGGGATGAAGAGCTTTCTACTAAGTATCATGAGCTTGTTGGAACCTTAAAGGAAATGGTTAAGCTTTCAGAGGCTATCCGGTTAAAAAGAATGAAAAAAGGGGCCTTAGATTTTAAAACTAATGAATATAAATTTAAGTTAAATGAAGATGGTTCACCGAAAGAAATTATGCCAGTTGTAAGTGCTAAGGCTGAAAAGCTAATTGAAGACTTTATGTTAATGGCCAATGAAACTATAGCCTATAATATGAAGATTATGAACTTTCCTTGTCTCTATCGTATTCATGAAAAGCCTGATCAAGATAAGCTTAAGCTTATTTGGGAAGATATCAAAAATCTTGGTGTCAGTTTACCTAAAATCATTAAGGATATTAAAAGTACTAACATTCAAGCTGCTTTAAAACAGGTTAGCGATGAGCCACTTGAATTGATTGTTAATAATATGCTACTAAGAGGCATGATGAAGGCTAAATATTCTCACGAATGTATTGGACATTACGCTCTAGCAATGTATTATTATTGTCATTTCACTTCCCCTATTAGAAGATATCCTGATTTAATGGTTCATCGAATTATTAAACGTTTAATATTACATCCTGAGGCTTTAGAAAAGGATTTAATCCATTTTAATGAAATAGTTGCGGAAGTGGCTCTGCAAAATTCCTTATCTGAAAAAAATTCCATTGAGTGTGAAAGAGCAGTTAATGATATGCTTTTTGCTTGGTATATGGAGAAGCGAGTTAAAAAAGTCTATAAAGGGATTATTTCATCGGTTACCAACTTTGGTCTATTTGTAACCTTAGATAATGGTGTTGAAGGTTTAATAAGCCTCAATAACCTTTATGACTATTATGAATATGATCCCAAGCATTTAGCTTATTTTAATGGTAAAAATAGTCTTCGTTTAGGTGCTGAAATAGAAATAGTTGTCTTAGCTTCTAATCGTAAAAACCGAAGAATTGATTTTATGTTATTAAAGGATTATAAAAGAATTTATGAGGGGTGAGAAATTTGAAAGTTGTTTGTCAAAATAAAAAAGCCAGTTTTGAATATTTTATTTTAGAAAAATATGAAGCTGGTATAAAACTAACTGGAACGGAGATTAAATCAGTTAGAGCTAACAAATGCAATATTAATGATGCTTATGTCATCATTAAAAATAATAAGCCCTATATTGTAAATATGCATATTGCTAAATATGATAATGGTAATATATTTAATCATCAAGAAGATAGAAGTAGAGAGCTTTTACTACATAAGCATGAGGTTATTAAATTAGCTACTAAAGTCAAACTAGAAGGTTTAGCCTTAGTAGCTATAAGAGCTTATTTTAAAGATGCTATACTTAAAATTGAAATAGGTCTTGCTCGTGGTAAAAAGCTTAGTGATAAACGTGAAGCCTTAAAGGAAAAGGATAGTAAAAGAAATATTGAGAAAGCCTTAAAGAATAGTGATAGATATTGCTAAATATCAACAATTATTTTATAATGGATTCACATGGGACTGTTTTAGGATTCGCCGTGGTAATTAAGGGTATATAAGCATGTAGCAGTAGTCTGCTTTAAAAACGTTCGAGGTTTAATAACCGCAAACAATACACATTTATTTGCACGTTCAAACAATATGAGCGCTGCATACGCTTGCTAAGATAATCCAAGCGACCTAACTATTATGTTGTCTATGGCGTAATACTTTAGGTGTCAATTTACGTAGGCTATATAATTTTAGTGCTATTCTAACTAAAATTAAGAATTTTAATAGAATGTAGTTAGTCTTTGGCTTGTTTGTTGGCTTATGGCTAATGAAAATTATCAATAAACTAAACATGTAGAAAGTATATTTAAGGTTGCTGCGTACGGGGGTTCGAGTCCCCCCAGTTCCACCAATAGTATAACCTAACAGATTGACAATAGTGTCAGTCTGTTTTTTATAGAGTTCACCACAAATATCTAGGTAGTTTTTTTGATACTTAAATTAGAGTGGATGAATTTACAGACTAGACCTTTTTAAATATAATTTAATGCTTAATATGATATGTCAACAGTCATTTTGTATATAAAATTTAGTATATTTTCTTTTAACATATTAAATTTTTCAAATATTGCTAAAAAATATTAAGTAGTTTGTGATATAATGTAAAAAAGATTATTTTTTTCACAAATATTTATTAGATATCTATAAAATGATTTAATAATTGATATGGAAGGAGAATGTATGATCTTAAGTATAATTTGATTATACAAGGTGTAATTATGCAATTATATAGTGGAAGTGCTAATATATTTATTCAAGATGCCAAGCAAAACCAAATAGCTTATAAATTAAAGGAAGCATATTTCAATCATTTTGGTTTTTATCCATCTAAACAAGAAGAAATATCTTGGATTAACTCTCTTCGAGCTATAAAAGATGTCTTTGTAGAGTGCAATTTTAAAGATCAAGGTGTTGCGTTGGAATATTTTTTGCCTTCTACATCTCTACGATTAGATTGTATGGTTACCGGTAAAAACAAAGCAAATAAAGATTCTGCAATCATAATTGAATTAAAACAATGGCAATCAACTCAAAGATGCATGAGTGATAATGAAGTTGTTACAAAATTATCTGATGGTCTCAAAGAAGTTTTGCATCCTTCATTCCAAGTAAATAGATATAAAGAATATTTTCAAGATTTTTATGAAGTGTTTTATAATGATAGTCCAATTGAAATTAAAGCTTGTTCATATTTACATAATTATCAATTTGAAGATAATGATCCAATATTGGATGAAAAATTTGAATATATTTTAGAAAAAGCTCCAGTTTTCTCATTGAATGATTTTAGAGAAATAAAAGATTTTTTATGTGATAACCTATCTTTTGGTGAAGGCCTAACTACTCTTCAAAAAATTAATGAAAGTAAAAAAAGACCTTCAAAAAAATTGATGGATACTGTTTCTAAAATCATAAAATCAAAAAAAGAATATTTTTTACTTGAAGAACAACAAATTGTTTATGATAAAGTTTTTGAATGTATAAAATATGGTGTATCTCAAAATAGAAAACAAGTTTTAATTATTGAAGGTGGTCCAGGCACCGGAAAATCAGTAATATGTATGAATTTGCTTGCAGATTTATTGCGAGATAATTATACGGCTGAATATGTTACTGGATCTAAAGCTTTCACTAAAACTTTGAGGAAAGTTGCTGATGAAAGATTTTTTAAATATACAGATAATTACGCAAATGGAAACAATGATGGAGTAGATGTTTTACTAATCGATGAAGCGCATAGATTAAGAAGAACAAGTTCATCATTTTATAAGAGAACTGATGGTAGAAGTCAGGTAGAAGAAATAATTACTGCATCAAGTGTTTCAGTATTTTTTGTAGATAATAACCAAGTTGTTAAACCAAATGAAATTGGTACAGCAAGCTATATTGAAAATGAGGCAAAAAGACTTAATTGTATTATATGGAAAGAAAGACTTCAAGCCCAATTCAGATGTAGTGGAAATGACGGCTTTGTAAATTGGGTTAATAACACATTAGATATCCAAAGAACTGCTAATGTGATACTGGAACTTAATAATTTAGATTATGACTTTAGAATTTTTGATGATCCTCAAAAGATGGAAGATGAATTGAGGCTAAAATTATCACTTGGGTATACAGCTAGGATTTGTGCTGGGTTTGCATGGCCTTGGACAGAACAACTTGTAGGTGGAAAACTGTATGATGATGTCCAAATTGGTGATTATAAGCGTCCTTGGAACGCTTCTGAACAATGTAAAGGCTTAAATCATAAAGAAATACCTAAACAAGCCTTTTGGGCAACTCAAGATGGAGGTTTTAATCAAATTGGTTGCATTTACACTGTTCAAGGTTTTGAGTTTGATTATGTTGGTGTTATTATAGGTAAAGATTTAATGTATGATTTTGACAAGCAAGAATGGGTTGGTCATCCAGAAAATTGTTATGATGCATACTCTTTAAAAAAAAGTCAACATTATACAGATATGGTTAAAAATGTTTATAGAGTTTTATTATCGCGAGGTATAAAAGGGTGCTATGTATATTTTTGTGATAAAGATTCAGAAAAATTTGTTAAAAGTAGAATAAGAAAATAATTTATCTTTATTTATAAAACTAGTATGAATATAATTGAAGAATATTTAAGGATAATTTTTCTTTTGAATAAGAACTATTGAAACAACTAGAAATTCCATAAAATTTTGATTTAAAATAAGATGCATGGAGGTTATTATGGTTAATAAAAAAGCGAGAATTTTTTATTGCATAGCGTGTTTATTATTATTTTCTGTAATAAGAATTTTTGGTGCTGAAATAAATAGTTCAACAAACATTTATGCAAGTGCAGCTGTTCAAGAGGTTGAGTCTTTCAAAACTGAAGCACCAAAGAACCTCATAGAACTCCAAAACGCAAGTGATAGTCAACTTGATTATTGGGCTAATCATCTTGATAGCTTTGATGGTCGAAACTTAAATTACATAACTCGTCACGATAATCAAGGTGGCATGGGTATATGTTGGGCATATGCAGCTGTTGGTGCGGTTGAAGCCAACATTCTGCGGGATAGTGTCGACCCGGAAGTTAACAGAGAAACGCTAAATTTAGATGAGAGAATTGCAGCATATGGTCGTTTTAATAGAGATGGCGAAAATGACCCTCTTTATCTTACAACAAACGACACTTACAGCAGTAGCACTTGGAAGAGTAGCGGTGATTTTGCTCATAATGCATTTATGGCAATGACACAGGGTTTTTTGCTTGTTGATCAGGTTTCAAATGAGGGGTGGACAGAAAGTGCTTACAAGCGAGGACTTTCGCAGTCAAAATATTTTGTTCAGGGTTTTAAACAAATTGACCATACCGAAGAGGCTATTAAGCGTGCAATACTTGAATATGGCAGTGTCACAATGGAATATAAGGCACCGGATAGCTACACTCGAAAGTATCTCTACCATGCTGAAAACGCTACAGGCCATGCATCGCTTATTATCGGCTGGGATGATAGCATTCCAAAAGAATGGTTTGGCCCAGATAAGCCTTCATCAAACGGTGCTTGGATTGTCAAAAATAGTTGGGGATATGGTGGAGACGGAGGCGTAAACGGAACTTGTGCTTTTTATCTATCATACAGCTCCTATATGTCCGATAACCTTTATGTTGTTGACATGGGATTACGAGAGGATTATCAAAATATTTATTATTATGACGGCTCTATAAGCGATAACACGATGCAATATACTGCTGATGCTTATGGTGCAATTTATGAGGCAAAACTTGCTGCTTCCAATCAAAAGGAAGAGCTTTCTGCCGTTTCTTTTGGTATTTGGAATAATAATGCAACTGTCAACATTGATGTTTACAAATTGGAGGAGGCGAATTTTGCCAATGTTAACTCCGGAATCAACAAACCAGACTCTGGTCAATTGATTGGATATAAACATGATGTTTATTTTGAAGATGACGGATTTTATACTGTTGACTTTGATGATCCTATAGAACTACAAAGTGG
>CANQBD010000012.1 GCA_947589245.1 uncultured Anaeroplasmataceae bacterium | reverse complement strand
ACTAAGAAATCAACTAGTGGGGCTAAAAAGTCTACTAGTACAGGTAAAAATTCAAATAGTACAACTAAGAAATCAACTAGTGGGGCTAAAAAGTCTACTAGTACAGGTAAAAATTCAAATAGTACAACTAAGAAATCAACCAGTGGGACTAAAAAGTCTGCTAGTACAGGTAAAAATTCAAATAGTACAACTAAGAAATCAACCAGTGGGACTAAAAAGTCTGCTAGTACTACTAAGAAAACTAATACAAAGGCAGAAGATACAGAAAAGGGTGAGTAATAAATGACTGGATTTACCCAATTTTATATTCGTTTTTTAGAACAGTTGTGGAATAATATAGTTCATTTCTTTACTACTATTGGTGATTTGATTGCAAGAATGTTTTACAAGGATTGGGCTGTAGATGGCTATTATCAATTATTTATTGAAAATAGTGCCACTTGGAATGTTCTTGATTATGTTGCATTTATCTTTGTTTTAATAATTAATGTTGCGTTTGTTGGTTTAATAATCTTTTTATTGTATTTACTTATTAAAAGATATGTCCGATTTGTTTCTCGGGAAGTTGATAAGGATTCTCTTGTAGAAGAAGTATCTTTACTTAATCAAAAGGTTGTAGAGCTTATTGATGAGAAGAACAAAATTTTAGCTATGCGTGTTTCTCAATTAGGTGTTGGTACTCCTGGCATGGCTTTAGATTTTGATGGTAGTCATAAGAAAAAATCTGATAATGAATCTCGTTTTTCTAAGCTTATTGAAGCTGATAGAATTGCTGAAGAAAACCCAATTATTACATCTATGACTTCAAGCGATATGCTTGAGTTATCTGAATTAGTTGATCGATTTATTAATTATTCGGCTTCCCAATTACATCTATACTATAAGAGAGAAATTATTGCTAGGTGGTTTGCTGGTCTTGCAACATCTAAGGTATTAATCTTAGAGGGTATTTCAGGTACAGGTAAAACATCTTTGCCTTATGCAATGGGGCGGTTTTTTGGGCATCCAGCATCAATTATTTCTGTTCAGCCATCTTGGCGTGATCGGGCGGAGTTATTAGGTTATTTAAACGAATTTACTAAACGTTTTAATGAGACTGATTTTTTAAGAAGTGTTTATGAGGCTTCTTACTCTGATACTATTAATTTAATAGTCCTAGATGAAATGAACTTAGCTCGTATTGAATATTATTTTGCAGAATTTTTATCTGTGATGGAAATGCCAGATGTTAATGAGTGGAAGATTGATATTGTTCCAACTAGTGAAGAAAATGATCCTAAGAATTTAATTAATGGTAAGATTTTGATTCCTCAAAATTTATGGTTCATTGGTACAGCCAATAAAGATGATTCAACCTTTACAATAACTGATAAGGTTTATGACCGTGCTGTAGCTATTGCTTTAAATAAGCGTGCTGATTTAATTGATGCTCCATATACAGAGCCTATTTCTATGACTTATGAATATTTAGAAGATTTGTTTAAGCGTGTTCAATCAGGATACGAATTATCTGATACTGCAGCTAAAGCTTTTGCAGAACTTGATTTATTTATTCAAGATAAGTTTAAGATTGCTTTTGGTAATCGTATTATGAAACAAATTAAAATGTTTGTTCCAGTTTATATGGCTTGTGGTTTTACTGAATTTGATGGTCTAGATTATATGTTGGCTTTTAAGATTTTACGTAAGTTTGAAATGTTGAATTTAACTTTCTTAAAGCCTGAATTAGATCAATTAACTTTAATGTTAGATAAGCTTTTTGGTAAAGAGCAATTTATGGTTTCAAAGGCATATATTGAAGATTTAAAGAAGTTGGGATAGTCTATGGCTGATTTAAAATTAGAAGAAAAGTTAGAAGATTATTACAATCAAATATATAGCGACTTAGAGGCCAAAACCTTAAATAATGAATTTGGTAATTATGTTTTAAGTCGTTTAAATACGGCAAAGCGTAAGGTTTATAATAAGACTCAAACCGAAATTCGTAATTTTGATATGAGTTTTTTGGATAATATTGAAAGTTGTTATCCGGCCTTACTTAAGATTATGCGTGATCCTAAACGTTCTATTCGATATGAACAAGAAATTGTGGCTGTCGAAAAGGCTAAGAAGGTTAATTCAGATACGGTTAGACACTTGGCTAGTCATACTCATTTAATCAAGGAAGTTAATGATGATAATGTTGTTCCTGCTAAGGTTTTATCAACCTTTGCTGAAGAGGAGCTGGCAATTTATGAGAATCGTTTTATTAAGTCATTAATAAAAAGGATAGAAATCTATCTGCAAAGACGTTATGAGGTCATGAAGGCTTCTTTAGATTCTTTTGATTCGGATCATTTAAATGTTGAGAATAACTTTTTAATGTCTGGTAAAAATGTTAATGTGAGCTTAGACATTGAAATTAAAGAGGTTTTTACGAAAGATATTGAAGCCACTAAGAAGGATTATCAACGTTTATTATATGTTAGAGAGCGTATTCAAAGCTTAAAGGGTAGTGAATTTATGCGAGCTTTAGCTAAGAGTAAAGATGTTTTGCCACCAATTATGAAGACAAACATTATTCTGCATAATCCGGATTTTAAAATGTGTTATAATCTTTGGCTATATTTAGATAAAACAGATGGAATTGCTTTTGATATTGATATTAAGGAAAAGAATTTCCATTATACAGAAATTTTAAATAAAGATTTAAATCAAGCCATTACTTTAGCCTTATCTGCTTTTATTAGAAGTCGTCAAATTGCTGGAATTGTTCCTTCTAAGCAAAAAAATAATCTAAAGGCTCCAAAGCCTCAACCCAATCCTTTAATTGAGGAGATTCCTAATTTAGAGCCTAAAAATGAAAAGCTTGAAGATTATCGCATGAATGAATATTTGCTGAGTAGAACGGCTGCTTACTATGAATCAACATTTGATGGTTTGCAAAGAAGTGGTACTACGGAAAGTGAATCTTTAAGAGTTGTTTATCGTCAGATGCTAGATATGTTGGATCAAATTTATCCTAAGGTATTTAATGTTTCTGATGAAGAATTAAATTCAATGGATTTATATCAACGCCTTGATTATATGCGTAAGCGTCACAATGTCTTAAAGGTTGTTCAGCAACAAAAACAGATGAATATTGCTAGAATGGGTAAAAGTCTTAAAAAATGTGAACGGGATATTTTATCTATTGAAAAGAAGATTAAGCTTAAAGAAGCAAGAGCTAAAGCGTTAGAAAAGCGCCGTCTTGCTAAAGAGGCAAAGGCCAATCTTACTAAAGCTGAAAAACAAGCTTTAAAGGAACAAGAAAAGGCTAGAATTACTAAATTAATTAAAGAGAAAAAGGCTCATGAGCAAAACTAAGAGAATCATTTGCAGTGTTTTAACTGGTCTATGTTTACTTTTATGCTTATATGTGGCTATTGAGGTTATTGTGGCTCATAATAATCGCCGACCACCTGCTTTCTTTTCCTTAAGTGTATCTTACGTTCCGACTAATTCAATGGAAGATACGATAATGGCTGGCGATTATATCTTATTTACAAAGGCCGATTTTGCTAGTGTTAATGTGGGGGATATCATCATTTATCGCAGTGAAAGTGGTCAAAGTGCTGGTAGTTTTATCGTTCATCGTGTCATTGAAAAATATGAAGATTATTTAGTTACTAAAGGGGATAATAATCCTCTTGTAGATAGTGAAAATATTACTAAAGAAATGGTTATGGGTAAGTTTATTTGTGTTGTAAATGCCCTTAATATTTTTTCTAATGTCAATCCTAATTTGGTTTTTGTAATTCTTGTGTTTATCTTCTTAATAATTATTTTTTTACAAGCAATAGGTATCTTCTTACAGTATCAAAAGGAAAAGCTTGCTGAACAAAAGAAGCAAGAAGCTGCTAAGCGTTTAGAAGAGCTTAAGAAGGAAATATTAGAAGAAGAGCTGGCTAAAATTAAAGAAAAGAAGAAATAAAGGCTGTATAAAATGCTAAGATGTTTAAAGACACTAAAAAACGTAGTGTTTATGAACATCTTTTTTTCTTTAATGCAGTATGGGTAGAATATTTTGCTAAAATAGTTTATAATAAAAGGGTATATGCAAGGAGTGATAGTATGGTTGAAAATATATGTGCTCCTGCCACTCCTTATGGATCGGCAGCTATCTCTATAATTCGTTGTAGTGGGCCTGAAGCAATAGAATTGGTTAATAAAATTTTTAAAGGTTCAAATTTATTAAAAGCTCAAAGTCATACAATTCATCATGGTTACATTATGGATGAACAAACAGTTATTGATGAAGTGTTATGTAATGTTTTTATCGCTCCTCATTCTTATGATGGTGAAAATACTGTTGAAATCAATTGTCATGGTGGCGTATTAGTTACCAGCAAGGTTTTACAATTGCTGTTAACTAATGGTTTTCGCTTGGCTGAAAGGGGCGAGTTTTCTAAGCGAGCCTTTTTAAATAAACGTTTAGATTTTACGCAAGCTGAAGCTATCATGGATATTATTGGGGCTAAAAATGATATTGCTTTAAAAGCTTCAGAGGGTAGTTTAAGAAAAACAACTTCTAATTTAATTAGGGATTTTCGAGAAAAGCTTTTAGATATTTTAGCTAAGATAGCTGTCAATATTGATTATCCTGAATATGAGGATAGTTTAGTGGTTACTAATGAATATTTGAGTAATGTTTTAACGGAAATGTTAAAGAATATGGAAGAGATTATTGCTAATTCTAAAATATCAACTCTAGCAATTCAAGGGGTTAAAACAGCTATTGTTGGTAAACCAAATGTAGGCAAATCAAGTATTTTAAATTATTTATTAAATGAAGATAAAGCCATTGTTTCTAATATTCCTGGTACGACTCGTGATTTGGTAGAGGGAAGTTTAAATGTGGGGAATATCACCTTACATTTAATAGATACTGCCGGCATTAGAGAAAGTGAAGATGCTGTTGAAAAAATAGGTATTGAACGTAGTAACAAAATATTAGCTGAAGCGGATTTGGTTCTTTTGGTTTTGGATGCTTCTACAGCTTTAGAAAAAGCTGATTTAGAATTGTTAGAAATAACTAAAAATAAGAAGAGAATTATTTTAGCTAACAAGGTAGACCTATTACCAAAATGGCATTTGGCTGATGTAATAGAATTTTCAACGGTTAACAAAACGGGGTTCAATGAATTATGCCAAAAGCTAGATGAGGTAACTTGCATCAATCAACTGAATGTTGCTGAGGGTAAATTTTTGGCTAATGAACGTCAATTAAATTTAATGCAAAAGGCTTATCAATCTTTGAAACAAGCATTGTCTGCCTCTCAAATGGGATTAGATATTGACTTGGTGGAAATAGATATTAAGGCTGCTTTTGATAGTTTGGGAATTATTACGGGTGAGGCAACTCCAGATGAACTATTAACAGCCTTATTTACAAAATTTTGTTTAGGGAAATAATGAGGTGAACGTCAAGATGAAATCAATTGTTGTGGTAGGATCTCAATGGGGAGATGAAGGTAAGGGAAAAGTTACAGATTATTTAGCTCAAGTAGCTGATGTTGTTGTTAGAAGTCAAGGCGGTAATAATGCCGGCCATACTATTTTATTTGATAATCAAAAGTTTGCGTTGAGGAGTATTCCTTCTGGTATTTTCAATCCTCAAATTAAAAATGTAATGGCTAATGGTATGGTAATTAATCCAAAGCAAATGCTTGAGGAATTAGATGGTTTAATAGCTAGAGGAATAACTAATTTTCAGTTGTTTGTTTCTAATCGTGCTCATATTGTTTTGCCTTATCATGAAGCTTTAGATGGAGCTTTTGAGCAGTTTAAGGGTGACAAAAAAATTGGAACGACAAAGCGGGGCATTGGACCTGCCTATGCTGATAAGGCTAATCGGATTGGTATTAGAATTGGTGATTTTGTTAACCCTCATGTTTTTAAGGAAGTGTTGGCTGAAACTCTTAATATTAAAAATATGGAATTAAAGATGTTAGGTTTGCCTCAATTTTCCTTTGC
This sequence comes from uncultured Anaeroplasmataceae bacterium, assembly GCA_947589245.1. Lineage (GTDB taxonomy): Bacteria > Bacillota_I > Bacilli_A > Acholeplasmatales > Anaeroplasmataceae > Pelethenecus. The sequence continues at coordinate 38,557 of CANQBD010000012.1, read as the reverse complement.
TGAAATCTATAATGAATATACGGAATATGCTAAGAGAATAGCTCCTTATGTTTGTGATACATCACTATTATTAGAAGCCGAATTAAAGAAAGGCTCAAAGGTTTTATTTGAAGGAGCTCAAGGTGTTATGCTTTGTCTTGATCATGGTACTTATCCATACGTTACATCATCTTCCCCTACAGGTGCCTCTGTGCCATTAAACTGTGGCATTGCCCCAAGTTATATTCAAGATGTTTTAGGTATTTGTAAGGCTTATACAACTCGTGTTGGTGAAGGTCCTTTCCCAACGGAATTACATAATGATTTAGCTGATTATATTCGGGAAAAGGGTCATGAATATGGAACAGTTACCCAACGACCTCGTAGAGTTGGCTATTTAGATTGTGTGGCTTTAAATTATGCCCGGAGGATTTCAGGAATCAATCATTTGGCAATTATGCTTTTTGATGTTTTGACGGGTATTGAAAAATTGAAAATATGTTATGCCTATGAGCTAGATGGCCAAGTTATTAATACCATTCCGGCAACTAATTATGATTATTCGCGAGTTAAGCCATTATATATTGAATTAGATGGCTGGCAAGAAGATATTACTAAAGTAACAACTTTTGCTGAATTGCCAGCTAATGCCCAAAAGTATCTGCGGACGATAGAAGAATTAACAGGAGTTAAGATTGCTTTACTTTCTATTGGTCCTGACCGCAAACAGACTATTCAATTAGAAGAGTTATTTTAATATGAAAGAAAAGATTATTGTTTCAAGCTGTCTTCTAGGGTACAATACTAAATATAACGGAAAAAATAATTATCAGGAAAAAATTGAGCTAATAAAAGAAAAATATGCTATTTATCCTGTCTGTCCTGAGGTTCTAGGTGGCTTATCTACTCCGCGTGATCCTAGTGAGATTAAAGATGGAAGAGTTTTGTCTTCTAAGGGGTTAGATGTGACTGCTAATTTTAATAAGGGGGCTAATTTTGTTTTAGAACTTGTAAAAAAAGAGAAAATTAAAAAAGCCATTTTAAAAGAGTCTTCACCTTCTTGTGGGAAAAATCATATTTATGATGGTTCTTTTTCTAAAAAATTGATTAGTGGTCAAGGGGTTACTGCCAGCCTATTAAATCAATTAGATATAGAAATCTACAATGAAGATGAGTTGGATTTATTACTTGCTAATTAGACGCTTTATTGGCGTCTTTTATTTTTTTATGCAAATTTTTAGCTTATTTTTTCTATTTATTTAGATAGAAGGTTAAAGGAGGAAAAAACTGTGAAGGTAAGAATTATTGAAAAAGAAATAACTAAAAAAGAAGACTTGTTAATTTCGTGGGAGTTATTGGAATCTATCGGCATTATTCCTGATGATAATCTGAAAATAATAGTTGCTGAAGATTGTATTATGCTGATGAGTTCAGCCACCTATGGTTTAAAAATGTTAAAAAAATAAAAAAAATTAAAAAAATTTGCACTCTGGTGTTGACATTGCCAAAAAATGTGATATACTATAAGTGTAATTGGCAGAGAATACACAAGAGTGCCAAAAAAAGAAAGGGTGACTGAAATGTTAATGTTAAATGATATGTTTGATGAATTAAATAATTTCTTTTATGGTAAAGGAGGTTATAAGAGCTTTCCAGTTGATCTTATGGAGATTGAAAACGGCTTTCTAGTTATTGGTGAACTTCCAGGAGTAGCTAAGGAAGATATTAAGATTAACTTTGAAGATGGTGTATTAACTATTGAAGCTAATAAAAGTAAAGACGAAAATGCCAAATATTTAATTGATGAAAGAGATACTACTCGTCTTCAAAGAAATATTACTTTTGGTGAAATTAATGAAGAAAGCATTTCTGCAAAGCTTGAAAATGGCCTACTTTATGTAACAATTAAGACTAAAGTTCCAGAAGAAAAGCCTAAAAAGACTATTGTTATTGAATAATATTACAAAATTAGACATAAAATAGAAATGGAGTGAGAAATATGTATTTTGTTAGAAAAACTAATGAAGAAAGAAAAAATAATTTAGTTGATGATTTTCAAAATTTCTTTGTTGATTCATTTTTTTCAAACAAGGCTTTAAAGACTGATATCATTGAAAATGAAAATAATTATGTTTTAAAAGTTGATTTGCCTGGTGTTGATAAAAAGAATATTAATCTTGATTTCAATAATCAATATTTAACTTTATCTGTTAATCAAAAAGAAGAAAAACAAGATACAGATAATAACAAATATATTCGCAAAGAAAGAACTAGCTATTCATATACTCGGAGCTATTATTTAGATAAGGCTGATGAGGAAAATATTAAAGCTAAGCTTGAAAATGGTATTTTAACGGTTACTATTGGTAAGACTAAAACAGAAGATAGTACAAAAGCAATTAATATTGAATAAAATACTTATAGACTAAACAAGAAAGGATTTGCATTTTTGCAGATCCTTTTTTGTTTATTTTTTAAAAAAATCCATTTTTGAATTATTTTGAATATTTTTGAATTGACTTTTTTGATAGGAAGATTTAAAATAAATGTAAAGGAGTGTTAAAAAGATGTTAGAGATTAAAAAAGTATCTAAAACTTATAAAAAATCAAGTGTTAAAGCTATCGATAATATTAATTTAGAAATTGAAGATGGCGACATTTATGGTTTTATTGGTCCTAATGGGGCAGGTAAATCAACAACAATTAAATGTATTACTGGTATCCTTCCTTTTGAAGAGGGGAATATCCTTCTAGATGGGTTATCAATTATTAATAATCCTATAGAGTTTAAAAAAAGAATCGCTTATGTTCCTGACAATCCCGATGTCTATGAAAGTTTAAGTGGAATTGAGTATTTAAATTTTATATGTGATATTTATGGGGTTGGCAAAGAAAGGGATGAGTTAATCCTTAAATATGCTCAATTATTTGAAATAGAGGAGCGTTTAGCAGATAGTATTAAGAATTACTCGCATGGTATGAAGCAAAAAATTGTTTTAATAGCGGCCTTAGTTCATAAGCCTAAGCTTTTAGTTTTAGATGAGCCTTTTGTTGGTTTGGATCCTAAGGCTTCTCATAGCTTAAAGGAAACTATGAAAGAACTTTGTCGAGAGGGAGCAATTATTTTCTTTTCATCTCATGTTTTAGAAGTTGTAGAAAAGCTTTGTAATAAAATTGCGATAATTAAAGATGGGCATATTATATCTAGTGGAAGTATTGAAAAGGTTAAAGGTGATACTTCTTTAGAAAATGTTTTTTTGGAGCTTTTCGATGAGTAGTGAATTAAAGGCTTTATTTAAAGTTAATTTAAAACAGAGTTTTGATGTTAGAAGAAAAAATAATAAAAAAAATAGTTCATCTTTATTAGCGCTTTTATTAATTATTTTAGTAGTTGGGTGTTTATTTTCAGGAATTTATGGTTATATCTTTTATATTTTAGCGGCTGATTTAGCAATTGATTTTAAATATATTATTTATGCTATGGCTGGCTTGGCATCCTTGATTTGTCTTGCGACGAGTATTCCTAGAGTTAAGAATACTTTATTTGGTAGTAAGGATTATGATTTATTAGCTTCAATGCCTATTAAGAAAAGTCATATAATTTTAGTTAAATTTATAAGTATTTATTTAATGGAGCTATTATACTCCTGTATATTTGTCCTTCCATCAACGTTAATAATAGTTTTTTTAGGTAAAGATTATTTAATTTTATTAGATGGATTATTATTGATATTTGTTTTGCCGGTAATCCCTTTATTAGTGGCTGGTATAATTGGCTTATTTATCGGCTTGATTGCTGATCGTTTTAAATTTGGCAATTTGATTTCTTTAATTTTATACTTGGGTGTATTAGGATTAATTATGTATTCATCTTATTTTGGTAATAGTTCTAATGCTACAACTGCTGATATGCAGAGTTTCTTTGATATATATAGTTGGTTTAATCCTTCAACTAAATTATTAAGCTTGCCTTTGGGTTTAAATTATTTAATTTATGTGGGAATAAATTTAATAATTTTAGTTTTAATTATTTTGGTTTTTGCAAAGGGCTATGATTATTTTCATTTTTTAATGACATCAACAAAATCGACTCGTAAATATGTTCAAAAGAGTGTTAAGGTTAAAGGGCAGTTTAAAGCTATTTTGTCCCTTGATTTAAAAAGATATTTTGCCTCTAAAACTTATTTGATGAATACTATTACGGGTGGTGTTTTAGCAGTTTTAATGATTATCATTATGATTAATACTTTTGCTTCAGTTGATTCACCAGAAGCTGAGGGCATATTAAAATTAGCTTCACCTTATTTTTCTATTCTCATTTTATGGCTAGTTGGATTAACTGTTCCTTCAGCAGTAGCTATCAATTTTGATGGTAAGTATTTTTGGTTAATGAAAAATTTACCAATAAGCTATAAGGATTATGGCAAAAGTAAAATAATTCTTTCAGAAATTGTTTTAGCTCCTTTTGTTTTAGTTGCTTCAAGCGTTTTATTGTTTTTTATAGAATTAAATTTTTTAAATGTTTTTATGGTTTTTGTTTTGCCTCAAATTTATTTATTTAGTATGAACTTGATTGGCTATTATATAAATACTAAAGTTTATAAATTGGAATGGAGTAATGAAATAGAGGCAGTTAAGAATTCTAAAAGCATGGTTTTAGCTATGCTAGTTGATTTTGGCTATACTATCGCTATTACAGCAATATTTATTTGTTTAGGAATTTTTGTTAATTTTTGGATTGGTGCTGTGTGTGCAATTTCCTTATGTTTAATTGTTTTGATAGTAATGCTTTTGTTATGTCGAAAGCATTGTTCGAGGAGAATAGCTGCTATCGAAGTTTAAAAAGTGTTAATATTATAATTAATTGGCATAATAAGTTGAAAATTGATTTGTAGAAAAATGAAAATATTTGCATAACCTTTAAAATTATTAAATATTTATATATTGGGTGATATTTTGCTACCTTTTTATTTTAAAAAAATTATGCTATAATAAAAAAAGGTAAGGTTAAATTTATGCAAGACTTAAAAAATGTTGATTTGGAAGTTTATAATATTATTAAGCATGAGCAAACGAGACAAGAAGAACATATTGAATTAATTGCTTCTGAAAATTTTGTTTCTCAAGCAGTTTTAGAGGCTCAGGGAAGTGTTTTAACTAACAAGTATGCAGAAGGCTATGTTGGTAAAAGATATTATGGAGGCTGTGAAAATGTCGATGCGGTAGAAGAATTGGCAATAAAACGGGCTTGTGAATTATTTAATGCTAGGTTTGCGAATGTTCAGCCCCATTCAGGATCGGCTGCTAATATGGGTGCCTATGGGGCGTTATTAGAACCAGGCGACAAAATATTAGGAATGGCTTTAGATGCTGGTGGTCATTTGACACATGGCTTTGTTAAAAGCTTTAGTGGTAGGCTTTATAAAGCCTATTCTTATGGTTTATGTGCCAGTGGGTTTATTGATTATGATGAAGTAGAAAGAATTGCTTTAGAGGTTAAACCTAAATTAATTATTGCTGGTGCTAGTGCTTATTCAAGAATTATTGATTTTGCCCGCTTTAGACAAATTGCTGATAAGGTTGGAGCTTATTTGTTAGTTGACATGGCCCATATTGCTGGTTTAGTAGCTGCTGGTTTACATCCTAATCCTTTAGCTTATGCTGATATTGTCACTACAACAACGCATAAGACTTTAAGAGGCCCTCGTGGTGGGATGATTTTAACTAATGATGAGGTTATTGCTAAAAAGGTTAATTCTTCTATTTTTCCTGGAATACAGGGTGGACCATTGATGCATATCATTGCTGCTAAGGCGGTAGCTTTTAAGGAGGCTTTACAGCCTGAATTCAAAGAATATGCTAAACAAATTATTTTAAATTGTCAGGCTTTAGCTTCTGAATTAAAGAATTTGGGTTATAAAATCATTTCTGGTGGCACTGACAATCATTTATTATTAGTTGATACCTATGGTAGTGTTGGTTTAAGTGGTAAGAAATGTGAAAATATTTTACATTCTGTAAATATCACTTGTAATAAGAATGCCATTCCCAATGATACTTTAAAGCCAACTATAACATCTGGTATTAGGTTGGGTACAGCAGCTGTAACAACTAGGGGATTTAAGGAAGATGATTGTCGCTTAGTTGCTCGGTTAATTGACGGAGCATTAAAAAATTATTTAGATGAAAACGCTTTAAGTAAAATTAAAATTGAAGTACTAAAATTAATGGCAAAGCATCCCTTTTAGGAGATTATAAATAAAAAAATAAGGTTGGTGATATTTTATGATTGCAAAAACTAGGCAAATAAAAGGTGTAATATCGACAGTAAGTCTGCCTACGATGCGTTATTTGGATCCTGAATATATCTATTTAGCGACAACTAATGCAAGATGTGCAACAGGAGATGTCTTTGTGAAAGTTGGTGACAAGGTTAAAATTGGACAGGTTGTGGCAAGAAGACATGGCGCTTTCTTTGATCAACCAGTTCATTCAACTGTTAGTGGTGAGGTTGTTGGCTTTGTTAAAAAATTTCATCGTAGTGGTAAACTTACAGAGTTTATCCAGGTGAAAAATGATCACAAGGATGAGTGGATACATGAAAGAACAGAAAGATCAGAAGAAGAAATTGCAAAGCTGACTTTAGAAGATTTTGCAAATATTACAAAGGAATGTTCTTTAGTTGGTTTGGGTGGTAGTTCCTTTCCGACCTATATTAAGTTTCAAACTAAGGATCCAATTCATACTATTTTAATTAATGGTGTTGAATGTGAGCCAATGCTGTCATCTGATCATCGTATGATTTTGGAACATCCACGAAGGGTGGTTATGGGTATTAAATATGCTTTAGGAGCATTTAAGGCTAAGAGAGCATTGATTTGTATTAAGCAGAAGTATCAAGATTTGTATGATACTTTAACAGCTGAATTAACTCGTTTTCCGGATTTACCTATTGAAGTTTGTAGGGTAGGTAATTATTATCCACAGGGTTGGGAAATTGAGATGATTAAATCAGCTTTAGGTGTTAAGGTTCCTGCGGGTGTGTTACCGGCAAAGCTTGGTTTAATGGTTTTTAATGTTTCAACAATTGTTGGTTTATATCGGGCAATTAAGAATAACGAACCAGTTATTAAGCGTAATTATACTTTATCTGGTGATGGTATCAATATTCCTCAAAATATTCGGTTAAGAATTGGTACCTCTCTAAAGGAATTAATCGATGTTTGTGGAGGATATAAAGGTGATGGCGACAAGGTATTAATAATGGGTGGTCCAATGATGGGTGCCAACCTTGTTAGAGATGATGCTGTAATTACTAAGACTTGTACTTCAACAATTATTTTAAATCAAAGGCCGATTGTGGAAGAACCTTGTGTTAGATGTGCTTCTTGTGTTTATTCTTGTCCGGCTGGGTTGCAGCCTGTTGCAATTATGCAAGCTGTTAAAAATAAGGACAAGGATGGTTTAAATAAATTAAATATTAAAGCTTGTATCCTATGTGGTATGTGTTCCTATACTTGTACATCGAAAATACATTTAACAGATTATTGCCGCAAGGCTAAGAGAATGGTATAGGAGGTAGTTGATATGAAATTAGTTCCTCAAAGTGCTCCTTATATTAGAAAGCCAGTTTCGGTAAGGCGAATGATGATTGATGTTCTAATTGCCTTAGTTCCGGTTGTTTTATTTGCTTGTATCCAAAATGGTTGGAGCGGTATTTATGTAATTTTAATTTCTGTTGCAACAATGTTAATTTGTGAGCTTGTAGCCCACGCCTTTATCAAATGGCCTACAGGTCTTAAGTTTAAAGAGTTATTTAGTAAAGAAGGCTTTATTAAACTTAAAAGCCAATATACAATAAATAATATTATAGCTCCTTTAATTTCAGCCATTATTTATGCTTTAATTTTACCTGCTAATTGTGATTGGTATGTGGTATTTATTGGTGCTTTATTTGGAATATTGGTTGGTAAAATGTTTTTTGGTGGTTTGGGTAGTAATATTTTTAACCCAGCTGCTACAGGTCGTGTCTTTGTTGGAGTTTGTTTTGGTTCTAAGCTAATATATGGTGCTGGTGGTGTTGATGTTGCTGCTTCCGGTACACCTCTTGCTCAGCTTCAGGATAGCTTAGCAAACATTGGTGAGGCTTTAAAGAATTATAGTCTATTAGATTTATTTTTAGGTCAAGTTCCTGGCTCAATGGGTGAGGTGTCAGCCTTATTAATTATTGTTGGTGGTATTTATTTATTTGCTAGAAGAAGTGCTGATTTAAGATCTTGTCTATCAATGCTATTAAGCTTTGCATTAATTACTTTAGTTGTTAGTATTGTTACAGTTAATATAAGTCAAAATGCTAATTTTATTGATTTATTTTTGTATGAGATGCTTTCTGGTGGTCTATTATTTGGGGCTGTGTTTATGATTACTGACCCAGTTACATCACCAACTACGAAATTTGGGCGAATAGCCTTTGGGGCATTAGCTGGTTCCTTGACTGCCTTAATTCGTTATTGTGGGGCTTATCCTGAGGGTGTTGCGTTTTCCATTCTACTAGCAAATATGTGTGCTCCAATGATTGATCACTTGATGCGTGGCAAGCCTAATACTTATACTTGGAAACAGATTTTAGGTTTAGGTGTAGCTATGATTCTATTATGCTTAATAGTTGGCTTTGCTGTTGCAGGGCAGTTAGGAGGCTTGTAAGATGAAAAAATATACAATTACAGCTTTAATACTTGGTTTAATAGCTGGTATTTGTGCCACATTAATTGTTCTATTAAATCTGCTTACTGCTCCCATTGTTGAACAAAATACTTTAGCTAAGAAGGAAAAATTATGTCAAGAAATTTTCGTTGAATATAATATGGATTTTTCACTAACTACAACGGAAGGCTTTGAATCTAGTTATATTAAAGAAAAGATTGAAGTTCATGATAAGAATGATAAATTCTTAGGTTATATTTATACAGTTTCTGGGCAAAATGCTTATGGTGTTATTGAATTATTAGTTGGTATTAATGATGACTATCTTCTTGAAGGTGTAAGATTTATTACAAATGGTCAATCTTTTTCAAGTGAGGCTGATAGTCATTTAAATAATCAATATAAGGACAATATGTCATTAGAAGATATTTTAGCTATTGATTTAACTAAATCCGATGTTACAGCAGGTGCTACTTATGCATCGAAGTTAATTCGTGAATTAGTTACAGCTGCATTTAATGATGCACAAGGAGGTAATTAATGATGGAACAAACCAAAGAAAAATCATTAAAATTAAAATCCTTTCTAGCCGGTATCATTAAAGAAAATCCCGTACTAGTTGGTTTATTAGGTATGTGTCCTACTTTAGCAACTACTAAATCTTTAGAAGCTGCCTTTGGTATGGGGATATTAGTTATTTTAACTTTAATTGGTTCTAATGTTTTAATTTCTTTATTACGAAAGATTATTCCTGCTGAAGTTAAGATTCCTTGTTATATTGTAATTATAGCGACATTTGTAACAATAATTAAAATGCTTGCTGAAGCTTTTGTTCCGGAATTATATCAGAGTCTTGGCGTCTTTATTTCATTGATTGTTGTTAACTGTATTATTTTAGGTAGAGCTGAGGCCTTTGCTTCTAAGAATGGTCCACTCCTATCTTTATTAGATGCTTTAGGCATGGGTATTGGTTTTACAATAGCCTTATGTATAATGGGTATTATTAGAGAAATACTAGGTACTGGTGGTTTAACATTTGGTGTTTATTTCACATTTATTCCTTATGTTAGTTTTACACCACTTGCCAATTATGCTATTAAGTTATTCGTTCTTCCGGCTGGAGGCTTCTTAACCTTAGGTATGATTTTAGCAGTTATGGCTTTCTATCATAACCATAAAGAAGAAAAGAAGATAGCTTTAGAAAAAAAGCGTCTTGAAGAATTAAAAGCTCAAAAGGCTTTAGAACAACAAGCAAAGGAGGCAGCATAAAATGTTTTGGAATTTAATTATTGCCTTTTTCTTGGCTATTACTAATGCAATGCTAATCAATAATGTAACTCTTTCGCGTTTTTATGGTGTTTGTCCTTTTTTAGGTGTTTCTAAGAAGACTTCATCTGCCTTAGGTATGGGCGTGGCAGTTACTTTTGTAATTGTTTTAGCTGCAGCCATTTGTTGGCCTATTTATCAACTATTAGAGCTTTGTGGCATTACCTTTATGGATACTATTACCTACATTTTAGTAATTGCTTCAATTGTTCAACTAGTTGAAATGTTTATTAAGAAATTTTCACCAAGCTTATATAAGTCCTTAGGTGTTTATTTACCACTTATTACAACGAACTGTGCTGTATTAGGTGTTGCTCAAAGTAATTCTGCTCAAGGCTTAGACTTTGGGGCTTCAATGGCTGAGGCTATTGGTACAGGTTTAGGTTTTGCTCTGGTTATCTTTATTTTTTCTTGTATAAGATATCGTCTTGATGCCGCTAATGTGCCTAAGGCATTTAAGGGGATTCCTATTGCTTTAGCTACTGCAGCCTTAATGAGTTTGGCCTTCTTAGGTTTATCAGGGATGATAGGTTAGTATGGATCCATTTTTCTATTTGGCAATTGCGATTATTATTTTATTAGTAGTGGTCTTTTTTGTGACTTATATTTTAAATAAAAAAACTCCTGTTCCTAAGGGCTGCGAACAAATAAAGATTTCTGAGGAGTTTTGTTTGAATTGTACTAATAGTGATTGTCATATAAAAGATAAATTTAAAGTTGAAAAATTAAAAGAAGAGCTAGAAAGTGAGGAAGATAAATAATGGTTTTTGTTGCTGTAGCGATATTAGCTGGTTTAGGTCTTATACTTGGTTTAGGACTAGCCATTGCCGCTAAAGTGTTGTATGTAAAGGTTGATACAAGAGTTGAAGATATTACAGCAATCTTACCAAATGCCAACTGTGGGGCTTGTGGTTTTCCTGGTTGTGCTGGTTATGCTGAAGCAATTGTAGCTCAAACTGCGGAGAATTTAAATTTGTGTAAACCTGGCATTAAAGCTGGCAAAGCTGCTGAAATTAGAAAATATTTAGATGAACATCCTAATGAAGATGGTTCGATAAATCCTTTAAAGGTAAAATAATAATATTGGTCTAGCCTTTTGGTTAGGCCATTTATTTTTAATTAAATATGGTGTTTTAATTAATTTAATGCTATAATAACAAAGAAGGAGTGAAGTATAATGCTAGAGTATATTAAGAAAAATTATTTAACAATTATAATTGTCTTTTTCTACACTATGATTGCTTCCTTAGTTTATGGTATTTGGTCGTATTCAGCATGGCATCTTTGGTATGTCTCTTTGATTATAATTTTAGCGTTAGTTGTGGCAGGCATAACTATAGGTTATTTTTGGATTAAATCGGAAAATGCTAAACATATAGAACAAGACCAGACTACAATTGACAAATAAGCAAATAATGCTATAATAATTTTAATTTCTAGATGAGAGGACTAAGTAATTTAGCTTAAAATTTTAGAGAGCTGATGTTTGGTGAAAATCAGTATTTTAGATAAATGAAATCTACCCTTGATAGAAACGTTTACCTGCGTTAAAGGTTTTAAGCGCCAGAATCTTCTGGAATTAAGGTGGTACCGCGCTAATTAGCGTCCTTAAGTGTTTTGACTTGAGGGCTTTTTATTTTTAAAGGAGAAAGAGTTATGTTAGATTTAAAATTTATTCGTGAACATCCGGAAATTGTAAAAGAAAATATTAAGAAAAAATTTCAAGATGAAAAATTACCTTTAGTTGATGAGGTTATTGCTTTAGATAAAGAAATAAGAGCTTTAAAGGTTGAAGGTGAAGCTTTAAGAGCTTCTAGAAATGAATTAAGTAAGCAGATTGGCATATTTATGAAAAATAAAGAAATTGCGAAGGCTGAAGAAACTAAAGCTATTGTTTCTAAGAACAATTTAAGAATTGCCGAAATTGATCCTTTATTATTGGAGTTAAATGAAAAACTTTTAAAGAAGCTAATGGTTATTCCCCAAATTGTTGATAAGAGCGTACCTATTGGTAAAAATGATACTGAAAATGTGGAAAATGAACGCTTTGGTGAACCAGTAGTTCCTGATTATGAAATTCCTTATCATGCTGATATTATTGACCGAATTAATGGCTTAGATAAGGAAGCTGCCGGAAGAACTAGTGGTAATGGCTTTTATTTCTTAGTTGGTGATATTGCTCGTCTTCATTCAGCAATGCTAACATACGCTCGTGATTTTATGATTTCTAAAGGCTTTACTTATTGTATTCCTCCATTTATGATTCGTTCGGATGTTGTAAGTGGGGTTATGAGCTTTGCTGAAATGGAAAATATGATGTATAAAATTGAAGGCGAAGATCTTTATTTAATTGGCACTTCTGAGCATTCTATGATTGGTCGTTTTAAAGGTCAAATTATTAAAGAAGATCAATTACCTGTTACTTTAACTTCTTATTCTCCTTGTTTTAGAAAAGAAGTTGGGGCTCATGGTATAGAAGAAAGAGGAATCTATCGTGTTCACCAATTTGAAAAACAAGAAATGATAGTTTTATGTAAACCGGAAGATAGTATGGCATGGTATGAAAAAATGTGGCAATATACTGTTGAATTCTTTAGAAGTCTTGATATTCCGGTTAGAACGTTAGAATGCTGTACAGGTGATTTGGCTGATTTAAAGGTTAAATCTTGTGATATTGAGGCTTGGAGTCCTCGCCAAAAGAAATATTTTGAAGTTGGTAGTTGTTCTAATTTGGGTGATGCTCAAGCTAGGCGTTTAGGAATTAGGACTAAAAACGAAAATGGTACTTATTTAGTACATACCTTAAATAATACAGTTTTAGCTACGCCAAGAGGCTTAATTGCTGTAGTAGAAAATAATTATAATGCTGATGGCAGCATTAATGTTCCTAAGGCTTTACAATCTTATATGGGTGGTTTAAAGGTTATTAAGCCGGTTAAATAATTATTAGAAAGGATGATGTTAAATGTTTTTAGCAGATGAAAGTAGTACATCTTCAATTGATTGGAATGCAGTATGGAATAGTATAGTTAATTGGTGTACAACAACGGGTATAAAATTAATTATTGGTTTAGTTGTTTTATTTATTATTTTTAAAGTTACTAATTTTTTAGTTAAAAAGATTTATAAAAAATTACAAAAAAGACAAGCTGATGAAACTATTGCCAGAGTGGGAACGCATGCTTTAAGAATTTCCATAAAATTAATTGCTTTAGTTTGTTTTATTGGTTATATAGGAATTGAAACGGCCTCAATTTCTGCAGTTATTGCTTCAGTTGGTGTGGCTATTGGCTTGGCTCTTCAAGGGTCTTTATCTAATTTTGCTGGTGGTATAATTATTATTGTTATGCGCCCTTTTAGAATTGGCGATACCATTATTACTAATGGTCAAACTGGTAGTGTTGAAGATATCCATATGTTTTATACCGTTTTAATTACACCAGATAATAAAGTGGTTCATGTTCCAAATGGGGCTTTAGCTAATAACGTTATTGTCAATAATTCAATAAAGGATTCAAGAAGAGTTGATGTTGTGATGTCAGTGGCTTATAGTACAGATTTTGAAAAGGTTACAGAAGTTATCAATGAGGTTTGTGCTAAAAATGAATTAATATTCAAAGACCCTGCACCTTATGTGGGAGTTGATAAATATTCTTCTTCAAGTATTGATTTAAATATTCGAGTATGGTGTAAAAATAGCGATTATTGGCCAATCAATAAATATTTAATGATTGAACTTAAGAAGGCTTTTGATGCTAATGGTATTGAAATTCCATTTGATCAATTAGAAGTTGCTATTAAAAATAAGGACCAGAAATGAAGAAACTTTTAATTTTAATTTTAGTTGTTTTAGGTTTGAGCTCCTGTTCCAATTCGGAAGATACGCCAGCTGAAATTAAATATTTAAATCCTCTTGGTGAAGAAGAAGTTTTAGTAATCACTAAAACAGAAGATGAGAATGAGGTAATAGAAATATTTGAAAACCTAAAACAAATTAAACCTAATAAGCTTAATTTTAATGGGGCAGAGTTTAAGATTTTTAGTAAACTCAATAGTTCACTTATGATTGCTGCTAAGGAAGCAATTGCTGTTTCAGTTGGGTATGAAATGAATCTTAATCTAAAGAGTGATTTAAAAAATTTTTTATTTGAAGGTAATTTAGCTTTAGCTGGCTTTACTAACACAGATTCTAATAGCTTGGCTTTAAATGAAAATTATCAAATTGATAGCGATATTTTTAATGATGAAAGTTTTTGGTATTTTGATTTAGAATTTAATGTTGGCAATTCCAAAGGTGAATCAAAACTTAAATATCCTAATCCTCAAGTTCAAAGTGACATAAGTCAATACATTAAGAGTAGTATTACTTTATTAGATTATTATAATTTAATTCAAATCTTAAATATTACTGATGAAATGATTAGTATTTATCATGTAACCATTACTTCTACAACTAAAAATACTTTTACAATTAAGCTGATTATTCCCCTTACAGAGTCAATTTCAATAGAAGCTTATATGGGTTTTGATTGTGAAAAACTCTTACCAATTTATGCTGAAATTAATGCTTCAGAAATGATTGCTGAAGCGCTAAAGAAGCAATATATAGATGATTATTTAACAACAGATGTTACTGTTGAGGCTGCCGAATTTTTAATTAGATTAGATATTGAATATGGCAATTATACAATAACTTCTAAATCAGAAGAAGATAAACAAGCTTTTAGAGAAATTTAAAGGTATAAAAAAGACTTAAAATCATTGTCGATCTTAAGTCTTTTTTCTTAATAATTTTCAGGTTTAATTTGGAAGAAACTTTGAGGTTCATTACAGACAGGGCAAACTCCAGGTGCTTTTTTGCCTTTGTGAATATGACCACAGTTACGGCATTCCCACAATTCTTCATCAATTCTTTCAAACACTTCATTGTTTTGCATATTTTGAATGAATTTGTTATAGCGTTCCTCATGATATTTTTCAATGTTGGCAACACCTTTAAAAAGGCGTTCAAGTTGGATAAATCCTTCCTCTTTAGCTGTTTCAGCAAATTCTTTATACATTTCTGACCATTCAAATTTTTCACCACTGGCCGCCGTTTGAAGATTGGTTAAAGTATCTTTTAATAAACCAAGCTGTTTAAACCAGATTTCTGCATGTTGAAGTTCGTTATCTGCTGTGTATTTAAAGATTTCGGCAATTTGCTCGTAGCCATCTTGCTTGGCTTGGTCTGAGAAAAACTTATATTTAGCATAAGCTTGAACTTCGCCTGTAAAAGCTGTCATTAAATTTTTTTCTGTTTTAGAATTTTCAAATTTCATTTTTATAATCTCCTTTATTATCAAAAATATTATTCGTATAATTTAAAAATTTTATACATAAAATGGTAATAGAGAGCTTGAAAGAGATATTTTTAAAAAACTCAAAATTATGCTTGCAATTATAAAATGTTATGCTATAATAATAAATGCATTAAGTTATGCCGCAGTAGTACAACGGTTAGTACCTATGCTTGCCATGCATATGATGACGGTTCGATTCCGTTCTGTGGCTCCAATAAAAATTTAAGTCCTACATGGGACTTTTTCTTTTTTATAAATCGCATAGAAAAGAAGATGGAGTTTGCTATGAAATTAACAGTTAAAAAAAATTATCTTTACGAAGATGGTAAGCCTTTCTTTTGGTTGGGTGATACAGCTTGGGAGCTTTTATCTAAGTTGGAAATGTCTGACATATTAGTTTATTTACGTAATCGAAAAGAATTGGGTTTCAATGTCATTCAGACAATACTTAGCTTCAATTTTTTAGATGAATATGAGGATGAATCTTATTTTAAAAAGGTATTAGATGTTGTAAGACAAGCTAAAAAGTTAGGAATGTATATTGCTTTGGTTCCACTTTGGGGAAGATATATTAAAAACGCCATTTTAGATGAAAGTCAAATTAATTCTTATTTTGATTTTATTATTGAATATTTTAAAGAAGAAGAAAATTTGGTTTGGGTTCTTGGTGGTGACATAAGAGGCGATATCAATTTTGATCTCTTTAATGCTTTAGGTACTAAATTAAAAGAACATAATCCTGAACGTTTAATTACCTTTCATCCGTTTGGTAGGACAGGATCATATTTATGGTTTAGTAATTGTAAGTGGTTAGATTTTCATATGTTTCAATCTGGACATAGGCGCTATGATCAATTAGATGTTAAAGCCCAAGATAACAATTATCTTGATGAAGCCAATTTTGGTGAATCAAATTATAAATATGTTATTAAGAGTTTATCATCTAAACCATTAAAGCCCTGTCTAGATGGCGAACCATCTTATGAGGGAGTTGTTCAAGGATTACATGATATTACTCAACCATATTGGGAAGCCCAACATGTTAGACGTTATGCCTATTTTAGTGTTTTAGAAGGGGCATGTGGTCATACTTATGGCAATAATGCTGTTGTTCAGTTCTTTGCTTATAATGGCGTTGGTTCTTATGGTGTTAGAGAAACTTGGAAAGAGGCTTTGCATGCTCCAGGCGGGGCAGAATTAAGAATCTTAAAGGATTTATTTTATGAGTTTGATTTTTCTAAAGGCTCACCTCATCCGGAATTTGTTTTAATTCAAGGGACAATGACTGATAGAATAAGTTGTTTTGCTGGGGAAAATTATTTAATTTGTTATACTTATGTTGGCAATGAAATAATATTAAATTTAGAGAAATATAAAAATAAAACAATGGCTGCCTATTGGCTTAATCCGGAAAATGGTTTTAAAAGTTATATCGGATCTTATAAGAATAAAGCCAAATTGGCTTTCAAGCCTGTTAGAAGAAGAGAACTTTCAAATGATTGGTTGTTAGTTTTAAAAGAAGAAATATAATCAAAAAAGTAGGCATAATAGGTGCCTACTTTTTTACAATATTTCCTTATTAAAATGTCCTCTTGTATCAGTGTTTTGGTTAAATTGCTTTGAGTTGTTTTTACCTGTTAGCCTATCTTGAAATTGTTTAATAATTTGAATTGCTTCAGCTTTTGTTTCAATTGTGAATTGCAATCTAAAAACATTAATATTTGATATATTATTTATTTCATCAATTAAATTTAAGATTTTACTATTAACTAAGGTTGTTGTGCAATCTGGATGACTAATAATAGGAAATTCTTGATATTCATCTTTTAAAACATAATTATTTGTTTGGCATTTTCCACATAGGTTATAGGGTTTTAAGGGACAATATTTAGTAAATAAAAGATGTGCTCTGCCATAAACAATCATTTCTAAATTGGGATAACCATCATATTGCAATTTATAGGCCTCAATTAAATCTTGAATTTGCTTTTTATTAATTTCGTGGGCTAGTGTAACGCGCTTAACACCTAAGGCATGAAGCGTTTTGACAGCTTCTGCATTGACAACATTCAATGAGAAATCACTAATGATTTCGTTTTTATTACGGTAAGCATAGATACCACCATAGCCACCAACCAAGAGATAACCTTTTTTAGAAGAATAAGTAACATCATTTCTTCTTATTACATTGTTTTCATAATAAATTATTTCTATCCCGCATTCTTTTGCGGCCTCATATTGTTCTAGGGTTGTTGCATAAACAGCCAATTTTGTTTTTTCAAGGGGAAAAGAAATCTTTTCTTCAGGAGTAATATTTATTTTTATAGTGTCTCTTTGCCACAATCTTTTTTGATTTAAAGAAGTGATTATTTCTCTTCTGGCATCATTGATTAATTTGGCTGGGATAAATACTTCATTATTAAAATAATTTATTTTTTTCAAAAAATATACTGAATCATTTAATCTATTGAATTGTTCAAAAAACATTTCTTTATCAGAAACTAATTTTAAAGCCTTTTGTAAAGGTGTAGAAGAAGCATATTCAACACTTATTTCATCGCAATGGGCTACTATTTTAAGAGGTGAATCATAGTAAGCATAAACATCTAGTACAATTGGGAATCTGCGATATTCTTTTGGATAGCTTTTATTTAAATTTTCATAAAAGTTGACATCTTTTGTTTTGTATACTAAATCGCCAACCTTTAAGTTTTCTTTTATTTTAAGGTAGCACTGTTGATTGGCTTTGCTGATATAATTATCCTTTTCATCATAGATTCTAGCAGCTGTTAAATTGACATCTTCACCATTATGATCGATGCGGATGATGTCATTTTGATTTAATTCACTACTTAATGTAATTTGATATCCTACTTTTGTTTTATTGGTTATCCTGCCTATTAAGTAGCCAAAGTTATTTGGTTTAACAATATTTGTAATATTTTTTTTGTCTTCACCGAAAATATAGCCTTTTGTAAATCCCCGATTAAATGTTTTGTTTAAATTTTCTTTTAGTTTAGGGTCTTTGTTGCCATCTAAGGCTAAGCGATAATTAGCAACAACATTTGCAACATACGCTGGTTCTTTCATTCGACCTTCAATTTTTAAAGAATCAATATCCTTTAATTCTTCAATTCTATCGATTGTATTTAAATCTTTCATTGATAGAAGATAACTTTTGCCAAAGTCTTTTTCATTTGTTTTGTCAATTAAATTATATTCTTTACGACAGGATCCAACACAGCGTCCTCGATTGCCGCTTCGGTAGCCTATTAGGCCCGACATAAGACAGTTTCCTGAATAGGATACACAAAGAGCACCATGAATAAATATTTCAATGGGAATTTGAGCCTTTTCTTTAATTTCTTTAATTTTAGCTATTTCTAATTCGCGGGATAAAACGACACGTTTGGCTCCTAATTCTTTAAAAAGAAGAGTGCCTTCTAAATCATCAATTCCCATTTGTGTAGAACAATGGGCTTCTAAAAGAGGGTAGTTTTTAACTACATAATTAAAAACGGCCAAATCTTGAATGATTAGTCCATCAACGTTGGCGTAATATAGTTTATCAATCAACTGATATAGCTCATTTAATTCATCTTGGAAAATAATGGTATTTACTGTTACATATATCTTTACTTTTCGTAAATGAGCATAATTTACAGCCTCTTTTAAGTTGTCTAAATCAAAATTGTCTGCATAAGCTCTAGCTCCAAATTTAGTCATTCCCAGATAAATTGCATCAGCTCCATTGGAAATTGCTGCCACTAGTGCTTCAAAACTGCCAGCAGGTGCTAATAATTCAGCCATTTTTATCACCATAAGCATTTTAACACATTTTAGTGAAAAAAGATATTATATTTATGAAATAAAATCTTGTATCTTCTTGAATTCTAAATCAAAATATGATATGATTATAAGGCTATATGATAGCGTTTACAAGGAGGATAAAATATGAAAAAGAGTATAATATTTAGCCTACTAATGTTCGCATGTCTATTTGCGCTTGTTGGTTGTAGTGGTGGCCAGGAAGATCCGGTAAATCCTGATACACCTGATACGCCTGATACACCAACGGTAGATCCTGAGGATCCTTTTTACTATCCTGAAACGAATTTAGATGATGGTAAGAGAAGAACTTTAGTTGGTTTACGCGTAAGATCTAGAAATGTTACTATTTACTTCGGTGAAACGATTGATAAGGACAGCATTGAAGTTTATATGGTTTATAATGAATTAGAAAATTCAGAATCTAGATACTCTGCAATTAAAATAACTAATTTTAATTTAGATGATACACGGGTAAATTATTATAAGGAAGGAACATATAGAGTAATCATTACAGCTCGTGTCAGAGATTATGTTTCTTCTACTGAAATTCAAGCCTCTATCAAGGCTGATAAATACGAAAGCTTAGGTGTTAAGCATTTAATAGGTATAAAATGTAATGAGACTATTAATGTGGCTTTAAATACGGCTAAAAGCTCAATTGTTCCTGAGAATGTTCATGCGGTTTATACTGAAAATGAATATGAAGGTGGTCAATTAGTTTTAATTGAAGGTGATCGAATGAGAAGTGGTTACACATTATCTCTTGATGATGTTGATACCAGCAAGGCTGGAACATATATTGCGTACCTTAGCTATTCAGAAGATTATGATGGTGTTACAATCACTGTTAGCACATTCTTTAGGGTAATTGTAAAATAAGGAGGTATAAGAAATGAAAAGAAAAATATTTGTAACTTTAATTTTAAGCTTTTTCTTAGGTTTATTTATTTCCTTTAGTTTTCAAGCTAATGCTGCTGGAACTACTATTTATGCAAGTCCAGATGGTGTAAATACAAATAGTGGTACCTCTGATAGTCCATTATCTATAGCTGGCGCTATTGGTAAAGCTCAAGCTGGTGATACAATTTTATTAAAGGCTGGTACATATGATCAACCAGTAAGAATCACGGCTTATACTAGTGGTACTTATACAGCTTATATAAATATGCATCCAGAAAATGAAGATGATCGCGTTGTTATTGATTTCAGTAAAATGGATTTTAATGGTTCTAATCGTGGTATTCAATTAAATGCGAATTATTGGCATATCAAAAATATTGAAATAACAGGAGCTGGCGATAATGGTCTTTATATTTCTGGTTCTAACAATATTATTGAAGATTGTCAATTTTATAGAAATAGTGACTCTGGTTTACAATTAGGTCGTGATGCAAGTTCTAATACTAACATTAATACTTGGCCTTCTAACAACCTAATTAAAAATTGTACATCTTTTTATAATTATGATAAAGAAACTTTAGGTGAAAATGCTGATGGTTTCGCTGCTAAATTAACAGTTGGTCAAGGTAATGTTTTTGATGGCTGTATTGCTTTTAGAAATTCTGATGATGGTTGGGATTTATATGCAAAAGAAGATAGTGGTAACATCGGTACTGTAACACTATTGAATTGTTTTTCTTTTGAGAATGGTTATTTACCTGAACAAGATACTTTACCTAATGGTACTCAATCATATAACACCACTAATGGTGATGGTATTGGCTTTAAGCTTGGTGGTGGTGTCATGGAAGGTGATGTTGTTGTTGAAAATTGTATAGCTTTCAACAATAAGCTTCATGGTTTTTCTGATAACTCTAATCCAGGCTTCATTAAATTAAAGAATTGTACAGCAATCAATAACTGTATTGGTTTAAATGAAGATGGTACAGTTGCTGAAAGAGGTATTGCTGGTGAAGAAAACAAGTCTAATAATTTTGACTTAGCTCGTGATACTTCAAGCTATAATTCATATTTTGGTTTATTATCATATGTTGATAATCAACAGAACTTCTCTGCAACTGGCAATAGTTCTTATAATGAGGATGCTTATAGAGGTAGCGTTGCTTATTCAATCTTCCAAACTAGCTATGATACTGAAGCTCACCAAGAATTATATGTTGCAGCAGATGGATACCAAGATGCCTCATCTCATAGTAACGATTCTTTACCACAGTTAACTAAGAGTTACACTGGTTTATCTCGGGCTTCATTTGCAAGCATTGAATCTATAAATGCTATCGGGGATAAGACTCATGAAATTCATAAGCTATTTAGAAATGAAGATATGTCAGTTAACATTGGTAATATATGTAAGGTTGTTGATCAACAGCTTTTAACATATGCAAATGGTGAAGCGATTGGTGCTAACTTATCAAAGAGTTCCTATGCAGAATATAAGCATTTCGTTTATACTAATCCATCTGATATCACTTCTGATACAGATGCTCTATTAAAGAATGCTTATGATGCCTTAGATGTTTTGACTAATTCAGATGCTGTTTTCCAAAACTTTGAAGTAGCTGTGTTCCTTAATAAATGTGAGATTTCATGGGAATCTTCTAATACAGATGTTATTAGCTTAGATCCTACTGAAAAAATTTCTAAATCTAACTCTGTTTATATTACAGCTAAAGTTTATTCTCCTGCTAACACTACTAAAGTAACTCTTACGGCAACAATTACTTATGGTAGTACAAGCCTTCAAAAAACATTTGAATTAACGGTATTAAATCGTTCTTCATCACTTGGTAAAGTAATAAGTAGTGATGGTAAAGATTCCTACATTGTTGAAAGATATCATACCTTCCTTGAACCAACATTTATTGTTCAAGATGGTAATTCATATGATGGTTCTGAATTAAGCCCTGCCGCATATACTTTAACTACTAAATATGAATATGCGGAAAATAAGAATGATACTTTCTATGAAGTAAATGGTATTTATACATCTGTTCCGGGTGTCTTTAGAGTGACTACTACAGCCACATTAAAGAGTGATTCAACAAAGACTTCTAGCTTTGTATATCATGTTTATATTGGTAAAGATGAAACAGAAGTAGACTTTGTTGGTGGCATTCATACATTTAGATTAAACGCTGTTGGTTTTAATATTTCTGGTAACCTATCAAGTATTACTGGTAAGATTTATGCTGTAGTTGTAAGTTCAGATAATCAGCTTTATGATGCTGAAGATGTGGTAAATCATCCAAATGTTCAAGTATATAGCTTCTCATCAGATTATATTAATTTTGATTTTGAAGCTCCATTTGATTCTAATGGTTATCGAGTATATTATGTAATTAGTGATAAGGTTAACAAGCATTATTCTGAATTAAGAACTAAAGAAATTAAAGCCGAAAATATTTCTACTAAAGAAGAATTTTATAATCTTGCTCAAGGTGTTACTGCAAGTGATTCTTTAACAATTTACAACTTAACTACTGATTTAGATTTTGCTGATTTTACGTGGACTGATGCTGCACAGCCAAGTTCATTTGTTGGTGCATTCAATGGTAATGGCCATACAATTTCTAATGTTACTGTAGTTTCAGATATTCAAAAACAAGGTAATATTTTCTATAAGCTAGAAAATGGTACTATTGTTAATGTTAATTTCAAGAATATTGATATTACTAACACAAATGGTTCTGCAAAATTAGTTGGTATTGTTGGAGCTATGAATGGTGGTTACATTTCCAACGTAGATATGGTAAATGTAAGTTCTCGTGGCACAGGAGCTTCTAGTGGTAGTGTTGGTGCTTTAGTAGGTCAAATGATTGGTGGCATAAATTATGTTGATCATGTAAGCCTAATGAATGATGAAAATCAAGAAATTTTCTGTGGTAATAAGTATGTTGCTGGTATCGTTGGTAATATTCAAATGGATAGTGGCATTACTGAATTACAGGTTTATATTTCTTACTGTTTAGTTAGAGCTGATATTGGTAATGGTAATGATGGCGGTGGCTGTGTTTCTGGTATCGTTGGTCGTATTAAGAATGATAATGCTAATTATTATATGGATGTAAATAATTGCTACTACAAAGGTACTGTTACTGCCAAAGGAAATTATAATGGTGGTATTGTTGGTAGTATTGAAGCAGGTCAAGGTCTATATAATATAAGTGACAATTTTGCAGATGTAATCTTTGTTTATACAAAAGAAGGTAACACTGTATTGGATGCTAGAGAGATTGATATTGAAAGTGATTATCAAGCTTATGCTCATAAAAATTGTAATCCAATTTGTGGTCGTGCAAATACCATGAGCACTGATATTTTGGGTAGAAACAACTATGGTTCTTGGGAAGAATATTATAGTGATATAATTAGATCTACAAGTATTTATTTTTCACAAGGTACTGATTTTGTTCCTGATGATTCATATTTTAGATATTTAGTTGGCTGGGATATGGATAATGTCTGGGCTATTGATGCTAATGGCAATGTTACATTAAGATAATATAAAAAACATAATAAATTAGCCAGTTTGATGAAGATGATTATCAACTGGCTTTTTATTATGGATTGAGAGCTTTATGGGAAGAAAAGCTAAAAATATTCAAAAAAAGTATTGCTTTTTTATAAAAAATAGCTTATAATAGACAAGCTTGCGTATATGCAAGAACTAGCTGTGAAGTGGGAGGTTGTCGACACACTGAGAAACGTTGTCATTGCAGGGTGTTGGGTTTTCTCATGGAGCAAGTCTATACAAAGATTATAGGCGAAAGGAGTTATTAAAAATGGCAAAATCAAAAATTAGAATTCGTTTAAAATCTTATGATCACAGATTATTAGATTTATCAGCAAGAAAAATTGTTGATAGTGTAAAGAAGACAGGTTCAACTGTTAATGGTCCTGTACCTCTTCCAACAGAAAAGGAAATCTTTACAATTTTACGTTCACCTCATGTTAACAAAGATTCACGTGAACAATTTGAACGTAGAACTCATAAGAGATTAATCGAAATCGTGGATCCAAATCCACAAACAATTGATGCTTTGATGCATATTGATTTACCTTCTGGTATTGATATCGTATTAAAGTAATAAAAATATTTTAAGAAAAGAGGAAAATTTCAATGGCTAAGGGAATCTTAGGTAGAAAATTGGGCATGACTCAAATTTTCGATGCAGCTGGGAATTTAATTCCAGTAACTATCATTGATGCAACTCCAAATGTTGTTTTACAGCAAAAAACAGTTGAAAATGATGGATATGTTGCTGTTCAAGTTGGTTTTATTGATAAAAGAGAAAGTTTATCAAACAAGCCTGAACAGGGTCACGTTGCTAAGGCTAACACTGCTCCTAAGCGCTTCATAAGAGAATTTCGTTTCTCAGAAGAGCGTGGAAATGAGTTATTATCTTACAATGTTGGCCAAGAAATTAAATGTGATATATTTGCGGCAGGAGATGTAGTAGACGTTACAGGTACTTCAAAAGGTAAAGGCTTTGCCGGTACTATTAAGCGTTATGGTCATAGACGATTAAGAATGAGTCATGGTACATCAGCTTGTCATCGTATTGTTGGTTCTATGGGAGCCATCAAAGGCAATTTAAAAGGTAAGAAAATGCCAGGTCATATGGGCCATGTGACTGTGACATTACAAAATTTAGTTATTGCAGCTGTTGATACAGAACGTGACTTAATCTTAGTTCGTGGTAATGTGCCAGGTCCTAAGAAGGGTTTAGTTACAATTAAGACAGCCGTAAAAGCTAATTAATTGTGAGAAAGGAGATTTACTATGCCAAAAGTAGCATTATTAAATCAATCTGGAGAAAAAGTAAAAGATATTAATTTAAGTGAAGAAATCTTCGGTATTGAACCTAATCAACAAGCAATTTATGATGTTGTAAATTGCCAAAGAGCAGCTATGCGTCAAGGTACACATGACGTTAAAGGCAGAAGCGAAGTTCGTGGTGGTGGTCGTAAGCCATGGAGACAAAAGGGCACAGGTCGTGCTCGTCAAGGCTCAATTCGGGCAACTCAATGGGTTGGTGGTGGTGTTCCATTCGGTCCAACTCCAAGAAGCTATGCTTTTAAGTTGAATAAGAAATATAAGCAATTAGGTTTAAAGTCTGTTTTATCTTATAAGGTAAAGAATGATAAGTTTGTTGCGGTAGATGCAATTAAATTTGAAGAAATTAAAACTAAGAATTTCTTAAAGTTCTTAGAAAATATTAAAGTTGAGGGTAAAGCAATTGTTGTTTGTTCTCCTGAAGAATTAACAGCTGAAGCAGTATTCTCAGCAAGAAATATTCCAGGTGTATTCCTTACACCAGTTAACAACGCAAGTGTTTATGAAATTTTATGCTATGATAAAATGGTAGTAACTTCTGGCGCTGTTGCTTATTATGAGGAGGAATTGAAGTAATATGACAAAAGCATTTGATATTATTCAAGGTCCAATTATTACCGAGAAGACAATGGCATTAAAGGAAAAAGAGAACAAATATACTTTCAAGGTTGCAAAAACTGCAAACAAAGTTGAAATTAAAAATGCTGTTGAAGAAATTTTTAAAGTAAAGGTAGAAAGCGTAAATACAATCACTGTATTACCTAAGCGTAAAAAGGTTGGTAAATATGAAGGATTTGCTCCTGCATATAAAAAGGCAATCTGTAAATTAGCTAAGGATCAAAAGATTGACGCCTTCGAAATCTAATTAGGAGGAAATTATTAACATGGCAGTTAGAAAATATAAGCCAACATCAAATGGTAGACGTAATATGTCTGTTTTAGTATTTGATGAGATTACAACTGATACTCCTGAAAAGTCATTATTAGCACCTAAGCATAAGAAGGGTGGCCGTAATAATTCAGGTAAGATTACCGTTCGTCATCAAGGTGGCGGTAATAAACAAATGTATCGTATTATTGATTTTAAGAGAAATAAGGATGGTATTCCAGCAACAGTTAAGTCTATTGAATACGATCCAAACAGAAGCGCAAATATCGCCTTATTAGTTTATGCTGATGGCGAAAAGAGATATATCCTAGCACCTAAAGGTTTAAAAGTTGGTGACAAGCTAGTTTCTGGTGAAAATGCTGACATCAAGCCTGGTAATGCTATGGTAATTAATCAAATTCCTGTTGGTAGTTTAATTCACAATATCGAATTACATCCTGGTAAGGGTGGACAATTAGCACGTAGTGCTGGTGTTTCTGCTCAAATTCTAGGACGTGTTGATAATCATGTTATCATTCGGCTTAGTAGCGGTGAGGTTCGCAAGGTTTTAAATACTTGTAGAGCAACTGTTGGTGAAGTTGGTAATGAATCTCATGAACTTGTTAGAATTGGTAAAGCCGGTAGAGCTCGTCATATGGGTCTACGACCTGAGGTTCGTGGTTCTGTTATGAACCCTAATGATCACCCTCATGGTGGTGGTGAAGGTAAGAGCCCAGTTGGACGTGCAAGTCCATTTACTCCTTGGGGTAAACCAGCTCTTGGTGTTAAAACACGTAATAACAAGAAGGCTTCTACTAAGTTAATCGTTCGTAGAAGAAACGAAAAGTAATAAGGAGGAAATATTATGGCTCGTTCAATTAAAAAAGGACCTTTCTGTGATGATCATTTAATGAAAAAGATTGAAGCACAGAAGGATAACGCTGAAAAGAAAGTTATTCAAACATGGTCACGTAGATCAACAATTTTTCCTGCATTTATTGGTTATACAATTGCAGTTTATAATGGTCGCGAACATGTCCCTGTATATATTACTGAAGATATGGTAGGCCACAAGTTAGGTGAATTCGCTCCTACAAGAACTTACCGTGGACATGACGCTGACGATAAAAAATCAAAGAGATAGTCTAAAGGAGATTTAAAATATGGAAGCTAAAGCAACTGCTAGTACTATTAGAGTCACTCCACGCAAGGCTCGTCTTGTTGTAGATTTAATTCGTAATAAGGATGTAGCTGAAGCCAAGGCTATCTTGAGATTAACTAACAAGAGAGCTTGTGAAGTTGTTTCTAAAGTGTTAGATTCTGCATGTGCTAATGCAGAGCATAATTATAATATGGATTCTAGTAATCTATTTGTAAAAACGGCATACGTTAACGATGGTATTAGAATGAAGAGAATGTTACCTCGTGCTAAAGGTAGAGGCGATGTTATCTTAAAGAGAACTTGCCACATTACAGTTATCGTAGCCGAAAAGGAAAGCAAGTAAGGAGGAAATGTACACATGGGTCAAAAAGTAAGTCCTGTTGGTTTACGAGTTGGTATTAACCGTGATTGGGATGCCGCATGGTATGCCGCTAAAACCGATGTTGCAGATCTTTTATTAGAAGATTTAAAAATTCGTGATTATTTAAACGAAGTTTATAAGAAAGCAGCGATCTCACGTGTTATTATCGAACGTTTAAAAGGTACTAACAAGGATCGTGTTAAGATTACATTATATACTGGTAAGCCAGGTATTGTAATTGGTCATGAAGCTGAAACAAAGAACAAGGTTGTTAAAGAGTTGGCATTTATGACTAAGAAAGAAATTATTTTAAATGTTGTTGAAATTAAGAAACCTGAATTAGATGCGACATTAGTAGCTAAGTCTATTGCTGAACAGCTAGAGGCTCGTGCTTCTTTCCGTCGTGTTCAAAAGGTTGCTATTCAAAGAGCTTTAAAGGCTGGTGCTAAAGGTGCTAAGACATTAATTTCTGGCCGTTTAGGTGGCGCAGAAATGGCTCGTAGCGAAGGTTATAATGAAGGCCAAGTTCCTCTACAAACTCTTCGTGCTGATGTTGATTACGCTGTAGCAGAAGCACTTACTACATATGGTAAGTTAGGTGTTAAGGTTTGGATCTATAAGGGTGAAGTTTTCGAATTAACTCCAAGAAGTTTTGAAGAAAAGAGACCTGCTAGACCAGCACGACCTGTTAAAAAACCAGTTAATAAGGAAGTTAAAGAAGAAAGCTCTAAAGGAGGTAAATAGTTATGTTAATGCCTAAAAGAGTTAAATATCGTCGTCCTCATAGAGTTTATTATAAGGGTAGAAAAGCTAAGGGTGGTACATCAATTGCTTTTGGTGAATATGGTTTAGTAGCTACTGAAGGCTGTTGGTTAACTAACCGTCAAATTGAAGCTGCCCGTATTGCTATTACTCGTAAGATGGAACGTCAAGGACAGGTATGGATTAAGGTATTCCCTCATTTAGCTAAGACTCATAAGCCTCTAGAGGTTCGTATGGGTTCTGGTAAAGGTGCTCCTGAAACTTGGGTAGCAGTAGTTAAAGAAGGATTAGTATTATTTGAAGTTGCAGGTGTATCTGAGGAAGTTGCTCATGAAGCTTTACGTTTAGCTTCTCATAAGTTACCATGTGCAACTAAGATTGTTAAAAAAGTAGGTGACGAGCAATAATGAAAGCACAAGATATTCGTAAGTTAACTGCAGCTCAAATTGAAAAGAAGATTTCTGATTTAAAGGAAGAACTTTTCAATTTAAAATTCCAAGCTGCTTTAGGTAATTTAGAAAAGCCTGCTCGTATGAACGAAGTTAAAAGAGATATTGCTAGATTAAAGACAATTCTTACTGAAGGATCTTATTCTAAAGAAGAAGCTCCTGCAAAGAAGTCAAGAGCTAAGAAGACTGCTGAACCAAAGGTAGAAGCAGCTGAAGCTCCAGCTGTTGTTGAAGAAGCTCCTAAGAAGAGAACTAGAACTACAACAAAGAAGACAGAAGCTAGCAAGGATGCAGAATAGGAGGAAACAGTATGGAACGTAATAGTCGTAAATATTTTACAGGAACAGTTGTTTCTGATAAGATGGATAAAACAATCGTTGTATCTGTTGATACTTTTGGTATTGCTAAGCTATATAAAAAGCGTGTAAAGAAATCTAAGAAGTTTCATGTTCATGATGAAAACAATTCTGCTAAGACAGGAGATGTTGTTAGATTCATGGAGACTAGACCACTATCTAAAACTAAGTTTTATACATTGGTTGAGATAGTTAAGGTTAAGGAAACAATTTAGATGGGTTCCTGAAAGGAGGATACTATCATGGTTCAACAAGAAACTAGATTAGCCGTTGCTGATAATAGTGGCGCGCGTGAATTATTAATTATAAAGGTTTTAGGCGGAGCTTTACATAGATATGCTAATGTTGGCGATATCGTTGTTTGTTCTGTTAAATCTGCAGCTCCTAATGGTGCTGTTAAAAAAGGTGATGTTGTTAAGGCGGTTATTGTGCGTACAAAGGCCGGCTTAAGAAGAAATGATGGCTCATATATCAAATTTGATGAAAATGCAGCTGTTATTATTCGTGAGGACAAGACCCCACGTGGAACTCGTATTTTTGGACCAGTTGCTAGAGAATTACGTGATAAGGAATATATGAAGATTATTTCTTTAGCACCTGAGGTACTATAAGGAGGTACATAGATATGCAAATTAAAACTGGAGATACAGTCGTTGTCATTGCTGGTAAAGATAGATTTACTAAAGACAAAAAAGGCAATATTGTACCTACTACTGGTAAGGTTTTAAAGGTTTATCCTAAGACTAATCGTGTATTAGTTGAAGGTGTTAATATTGTAACTAAGCATCAAAAGCCAACTCAAGCCAATCAAAATGGTGGTATTGTTAAGGTTGAAGCTCCAATTGATGCATCTAATGTTATGTTATTAGATCCAAAGGTAAACAAGCCTACTCGTGTTGGTATCAAAATTGATGAAAATGGTAAGAAGATCAGAGTTTCTAAAAAGTCTGGTTATGAATTCAATTAATTAATTGGAGAGGAGGTAAACAATAATGAATCGTTTACAAGAAAAATATCAAAATTCTATTAAAAAAGAATTATTAAATAAATTTTCATATAAATCTTCAATGCAAATTCCTAAAGTTGAAAAAATCGTTATCAACATGGGTCTTGGTGATGCAGTTGCAAACTCTAAAGTATTAGATGATGCTGTTGAGGAATTAGCTCAAATTACTGGTCAAAAGCCAGTTGTTACAAAAGCAAAGAAGTCAATTGCTAACTTCAAGTTGCGTGAAGGTATGCCTATCGGTTGTAAGGTAACTTTAAGAGGCGAAAGAATGTATCAATTTTTAGATAAGCTTGTTTCAGTTGCTTTACCTCGTGTTCGTGATTTTCATGGTATTAATGGCAATAGCTTTGATGGTCGTGGGAATTATACATTAGGTGTAAAAGAACAATTAATTTTCCCAGAAATTAATTTCGATAAGGTAAAAAAGGTTCGTGGTATGGATATCGTTATCGTTACTACAGCTAAAACAGATGAGGAAGGTCGTACTCTATTACAATTAATGGGTATGCCTTTTAGAAAGTAAGAGAGGATAAACTATGGCAAAAAAATCAATGATTGCGAAGAATCATAGAAAACCTAAATATAGCGCACGTGAATATACACGTTGCGAGCGTTGTGGTCGTCCACATGCCGTAATTAGTAAATTCAAGTTGTGTCGTATTTGTTTCCGTGAATTAGCATACAAGGGACAAATTCCTGGCGTTAAAAAAGCAAGCTGGTAATTTGAGTTTTTTCCATAAAAAATAAGGAGGAATTAAGTAATATGATGACAGATCCAATTGCGGATATGTTAACCCGCATTAAAAATGCAAACGCAATGCGTCATGAAACAGTTGATTTCCCAAGCTCTAAAACAAAGACAGCAATGCTAGAAGTTTTAAAGGCTGAAGGTTATATCACTGATTTTTCTGTTACAAAAGACGTTAAGAGCGTTACGACTGTTACATTAAAATACACTTTAGATAACCAAAGAGTAATCAAAGGTTTAAAAAGAATTTCTAAACCAAGTCTTCCAGTTTACACTAAAGCTGAGGATTTACCTAAAGTATTAAATGGTTTAGGAGTTGCAATAATCTCTACTTCTAAAGGTATTATGACAGATAGAGAAGCACGTAAGCAAAAAATTGGTGGAGAAGTACTAGCTTACGTTTGGTAAGATTTTAAAAAATATGGAGGTGTTTTAAATGTCTCGTATTGGTAATAAGGCTATCACATTACCTGCAGGCGTTAGCGTAAATGTTGCTGAAAACAATTTAGTAACTGTTAAAGGCCCTAAGGGTGAGTTAAGCTTTCAATTCAATAGCGAACTAGAAATTGGTACAGAAGGTACCGAATGTGTAGTTAAACGTCCAAATGATACAAAGTTAATGAAGACATTACACGGAACAACTCGTGCTCTATTAAACAACATGGTAGTTGGTGTATCACAAGGATTTACAAAGCAGCTAGAAATTAATGGTGTAGGTTACCGTGCTCAACTAAGTGGTAACAAGCTAGTTATTTCAGCTGGTTATTCTCATAACGTAGAATTACCTGTACCAGCAGGTTTAAAGGTTGAATTACCTAAAAATACTACGATAATTGTTTCTGGTATTGATAAGCAATTAGTAGGACAATTTGCGGCAGAGATTCGGGAAGTACGTAAACCAGAGCCTTATAAAGGTAAAGGTATTAAGTATGCTGAAGAACATATTCGTCGTAAGGAAGGTAAGACTGCTAAGAAGTAGTCAGAAAGGAGTACTATTGTATGATTAATAAAATATCAAGAAATGTAAATCGTCAAAAAAGACATTTACGTATTCGTCAAACATTGAAGGGTACCGCAGAAAAGCCAAGACTTAATGTGTTCCGTTCAAACAAGCAAATTTATGCCCAAGTTATTGATGATAATACAGGTAGAACATTATGTAGTGCTTCTTCTCTAGACAAAGAAGTCAATACAAAGAATGGTTCAAATGTTGCCGCAGCAACTGAAGTTGGGACTTTAATTGCTAAGCGTGCATTAAAATTAAAAATTGAAGCTGTAGTTTTTGACCGTGGTGGTTATTTATATCATGGACGTGTTAAAGCTTTAGCTGATGCAGCAAGAGCTGCTGGATTAAAATTCTAAAGGAGGATAAATCTTTATGCGTCAAGATCGTAAAGAACGTAAAGAAGTAGAACAACCAGAATTTGAAGAACGCGTTGTTACAATCAATCGTGTTACAAAGGTTGTTAAAGGCGGTAGACGTTTCCGTTTCGCTGCATTAGTTGTAATCGGTGATAAAAAGGGTAACGTTGGTTTTGGTACGGGTAAATCTCAAGAAGTACCTGAAGCAATTAAAAAGGCCGTTGAAAATGCTAAAAAGAATATGATTACTATTTCTACTGTTAAAACTACTATTCCTCATGAAGTAACTGGCGTTTACGGTGCAGGTCGTGTTATTTTAAGACCAGCTAGTGAAGGTACCGGTGTTATCGCTGGTGGTCCAGTTCGTGCTGTTGTAGAATTAGCAGGTATTAGTGATATCTTATCTAAATCATTGGGTTCTGCTACACCTATTAACGTAGTAAGAGCTACAATAGAAGGGTTAAAAAGTTTGGAGACTGCTGAACAAGTTGCGGCTAGACGTGGCAAGACAGTCAAAGAAATTTTAGGTTAATCATTATGTATAAAATTACTTTAGTTAAGAGCTTAATCGGTCGTAAGCCTAATCAAGTTGCTACGGCAAAGGCACTAGGTTTAACAAAGATCGGACAAACAGTTGTCAAAGAGGAAAATGATGCAATTAGAGGCATGATCGTTACTATATCTCATATAGTAAAGGTTGTCCAAGAATAGTAGGAGGTGCCAAGCTATGTTAAATGAATTAAAGCCAAATGTTGGCGCAAGACATGCAAAGAAACGTGTAGGTCGTGGAATTGGTAGTGGTCTTGGTAAAACAGCTGGTAGAGGTACTAAGGGTCAAAATTCACGTTCTGGTGGTGGAGTTCGTCCAGGCTTTGAAGGTGGACAATTACCTTTATTCCAACGTTTACCTAAGATTGGTTTTAAGAGCCATTCTCATAAATTCTATGCAATCGTTAATATTGAAGATTTAAACGTTTTTGCTGATGGAGCTACTGTTGATGCAGCTAGTTTAATCGAAAAAGGTTTAATTAAAGAAACACTAGATGGTGTTAAAGTATTAGGTCAAGGAGAGTTAAATAAGAAATTAACAGTTAAAGTCAATAAAGTTTCTAAATCAGCACAATCAGCTATTGAAAATGCTGGTGGCACTGTCGAGGTGATCTAATTTGTTAGAGAAGCTAAAGAAGATTTTAAGCAATCGTGAGATTGTTCTTAAAATAATGGTGACATTTGCAATTTTATTGGTTTTTAAAATTGGAACATATATTCCAATTCCTCTTGTATCAATAACTAGCATTAGTCAAGTTATTGCAGGAAATGACTTTTTAACTGTGTTAAATGCTTTTTCTGGTGGAGGTTTATCTAATTTCTCTATTTTAGCATTAGGTATTTCACCTTATATCACTTCATCAATCATTGTTCAAATGCTTGAGCTTTTAATTCCAAAGCTTAAGGAATGGAGTGAACAAGGAGAAGTAGGTAAGGGCAAAATCAATCGTGTAACTCGTTACGTTACGGTTGCTTTAGCTCTTGTACAAGCTTTAGTACTTATTTTTGGTTTAGGTTCTAAACCAGAAAATGTCTTGCTTGATTCCTTGATTCAATATAAAGATTTTTATTGGGCTTTCTATCTTTATATGGCTATCGTTATTACAGCTGGTTCAGGGTTCACTATGTGGCTTGCTGATTTAATAACTCGTCATGGTATTGGTAATGGCTCATCTATGATTATTTCAGCTGGTATTATTTCTTCAATTCCAGCAATGTTTACAACACTAGGTAATAAATATTTAGGTGCCAATTTCACAGGTTTAAATTGTTTCTTATATATTTTAGTTTTAGTTTTATATTTTGCTATGATTTTAGCTGTTGTATACTTTGAAGGTGCTGTTAGAAAGATTCCAGTCCAATATGCCAACCGTCAATCATCTCAAGGGTCTGATATTCCAGTCAAATTAAATAGTGCAAACGTAATTCCTGTTATCTTTGCATCTACTTTAATGAGTATTCCAATGACTATTGTTGGTGTTAGTGGTTTAACAACCGCAACATCCAGCGTAGCATTTTGGGTAAATGAGGTTTGTTCAAACTCTAAGCCAATCGGTTGTGTACTTTATATTATTTTAATCGTATTTTTCAGTTTCTTCTATTCATTTATGACGGTAGATCCTGATAAGATAAGTGAAAATCTTGATCGTCAAGGTGCATTTATTCCAGGTTATCGTCCAGGTGAAGAAACAAAAGTTCAACTATCAAAAATGTTATTTAGAATAACTTTGATAGGGGCAGCATATTTAGTATTTATTGCGCTAGTACCAATCATTGTATCTGCAGCTTTCGGATTTAGTTCATCTGAGGCTTCAACAATTACAGTTGGTGGTACATCCTTAATTATCGTAGTTGGTGTTGCTATTGAGACATTCCGTCAAATTGAAACCCAATCTGAAACTAAGGATTATAAAGGATTCTTAGATTAGAAGAGGAGGAATAACACAGTGAAATTATTAATTATGGGCAGACCTGGTGCTGGTAAGGGTACACAGGCCGCTAATATTAAGGAATATTATCATATTCCCCATATTTCAACAGGTGATATGTTCCGCGCCGCATTAAAGAATCAGACAAAACTTGGCTTAGTTGCTAAGGAATATATGGACAAAGGCCTTTTAGTTCCTGATGAAGTAACAATTGGTATTGTCCAAGAAAGATTATTAGAAGATGATTGCAAGGAGGGCTTTCTTTTAGATGGTTTTCCTCGTACAATTGTTCAAGCAGAAGCCTTAGAAAAATTCTTAAAGGCTAATGGTATTGTTTTAGATGCAGTTTTAGATATTAATGTTCCAGTTGATATTCTAGTAAATAGAATGGTTGGTAGACGAGTTTGTAAGGGTTGCGGTGCAACCTATCATGTTGAGTTCAATGCTCCAAAGGTCGAAGGTGTTTGTGATGTTTGTGGTACCAAGCTAATTCAAAGAGCAGATGATACTTACGAAACAGCCCAAAATCGTTTGGAAGTTTATGATAAACAAACAGCTCCACTATTAGAATTCTATGCTGAAAGAAATCTTTTAAAAACTGTTGATGGTAATCAATCATTAGAAAAGGTTTTTGAGGATATAAAGGCTGTATTAGGTGCTTAATATGATAGAAATCAAAAGCGAACGCGAAATAGCATTATTAAGAGAGGCAGGCCGAATTGTTGCCTTATGCCACGAAGAGATGAAAAAACAGGTTAGACCAGGAATATCAACATGGGAGCTTGATCAAATCTGTGAAAAAATTATTCATGATCATGGAGCAACCCCTTCATTTAAGGGATATGGTGGCTTTCCCTCTGCTGTTTGTGCCTCAGTTAATGAGGTAGTAGTACATGGTTTTCCTAGTAAAAAACAAATTCTAAAATCAGGCGATATTATTGCTATTGATATTGGAGCTTGTTATAAAGGATATCATGGTGACTCAGCGTGGTCATACGCAGTCGGAACAGTTAGTGAAGAAGATAAACAACTTTTACAAGTAACACATGATGCCTTATTTAAGGGGTTAGAACAAGTCCGTGAAGGTGCCCATTTAGGCGATGTTAGTGCTGCCATCGGCAACTATGCTTCATCATTTGGTTATGGTGTAGTTGAAGAATTTACAGGTCATGGTGTTGGTAGAAATCTTCATGAGGATCCAGCAATCTTTAATTTTGGCATAGCAGGCACAGGACCAATTCTAAAAGAAGGAATGGTTTTGGCTATTGAGCCAATGATTAATGCTGGTACTAAGCGAGTTAGAATTTTAGCTGACGGCTGGACCACAGTTACTCGTGATAAATCTAAAAGTGCTCATTATGAGCATACAATTGTTGTTCGTAAAAATGGTTATGAAATATTAACAATACTATAAAGGAGAAACATTTAAATGGCAAAAAAAGATGATGTTATTGAAATGGAAGGAAAAGTATTAGAAGTATTACCTAATACACAATTTATTGTTAAGCTTGAAAATGATCATCAAGTTTTAGCCCACGTTTCTGGTAAAATCCGCATGAATAACATACGCATTTTACCAGGTGATAAGGTAACATTAGAGTTATCAACGTATGATTTAACACGTGGCAGAATTACTTACAGACATAAATAATATTGGAGGTATTTAAGATGAAAGTAAGACCATCAGTAAAACCAATTTGTGATAAATGCAAGGTTATTAAACGTAAGGGCCGTGTAATGGTTATTTGCGAAAACCCAAAGCATAAACAAAGACAAGGAAGGTAGGAGGTGCAAAGTTATGGCACGTATTGCAGGAGTAGATATTCCAAGTGAGAAGAGAATAGTTATTTCATTACAATATATCTATGGTATTGGTGAAACAACTTCAAAAAACATTTTAAAAGCTGCGGGTGTTTCTGAAGATATCCGTACTAAGAATTTAACTGAAGAACAATTACAAGCAATTCGTTCTCAGGTTGCAAAGATTAAAGTTGAAGGTGACCTTCGTAGAGAGGTTGCATTAAATATAAAGCGTTTAATGGAAATTGGCTGTTATAGAGGTTTACGTCATAGAAGAGGTTTACCAGTTCGTGGTCAAAACACTCGTAATAATGCACGTACTCGTAAGGGTCCAAGACATACAATTGCTAATAAAAAGAAGTAATAAGGAGGATATAAATTATGGCACGTAAAGTTACTAAGCGTCGTGTGAAGAGAAATTGCCCTATAGGTGTTGCTCATATTCATTCGACTTTCAACAATACAATCGTTACTATTACTGATCCAGAAGGAAATGTTATTTCTTGGAGCAGTGCAGGTGCATTAGGCTTTAAGGGTAGTCGTAAGTCAACTCCTTTTGCCGCACAAATGTGTAGTGAAGCAGCTGCTAAGGCTGCTGTAGATGCAGGTGTATCAAAGGTTGAGGTTTCTGTAAAGGGACCAGGACAAGGTCGTGAAGCAGCAATTCGTTCATTAACAGTTGCTGGTCTAGAAATCACAGCTATTACGGATGTTACACCGGTTCCACATAATGGATGCCGTCCACCTAAACGTCCTAGAGGATAGTATTTAATTGAATATTATATTTGATTTTAATTTTTAAAATTTAGGAGGCCCATTAATGAAAGATTTAAAATTTGAAAAGCCAAGAACAAGCATTGAGGAAATTGCCGATCAAGGTAGATATGGAAAATTTGTTATTTGGCCATTAGAAAGAGGTTTTGGTATTACTATTGGTAATGCTTTAAGAAGAATTCTTTTATCCTCTTTACCAGGTGCAGCTTTTGTCAATGTTAAGATTGAGGGTGCTGAGCACGAATTTCAAAATGTTGATGGAGTAGTTGAGGATGTAATTACTATCATTTTAAATTTAAAACGTGTTGTTTTAGCTGTTGATAGTGATGATCCTAACTTTGAAACAGTTGTTGAAATTCATAAAGGTGAGGGAGAAGTTACAGCTGGTGATATTATTCATAGTAATGATGTTACAGTTATTAATCCAGAACAACATATTGCAACTGTAGCTGCCGGTGGAGATTTACATATGTTCTTAACAATTCGTAAGGGCGTTGGTTATGTAAGCTCTGCTAATAACAAAGAATACAATCAATCTGTTGGAGTTATTTCTATTGACTCAATTTACACACCAATTGTAAATGTTGCTTTCAACGTAGAAAAGACTCGTGTAGAAAATGTCAATGTAGCTTCCTTTGATAAACTAGAAATAGAAGTTCAAACTAATGGCTCTATTTCAGCTAAAGAGGCACTTGCTATAGCTTCTAAGATGATGATTGAACATTTAGAGGTTATCGTAGAATTAAGTGAAAAAGCTTCAGTTTCAGATTATATGACAGAAACTGAGGATGACACGCAAAATCGTAAATTAGAAATGACTATTGATGAACTAGATTTATCTGTTCGTTCTTATAATTGCTTAAAGCGTGCAGGCTTAAATACTGTAGCTGAATTAGCTACTAAGTCTGAAGAAGATATGATGAAGGTTCGTAATCTTGGTAGAAAGTCATTAAAGGAAATTAAAGAAAAGTTAGAAGCCTTAGGATTAGGCTTTAGAAAAGATTAATCTTATAGGAGGGGTTAAAAATGGCATATAGTAGATTACGTCGTAGTTCAGACCAAAGAAAAGCATTACTTCGTGACTTAGTTACTGATTTAATTTTAAATGGTCGTATTGAGACTACTCAAACTAAAGCTAGAGAATTAAAAAGACTAGCTGATAAAATGGTAACTTTAGGAAAAGCAAATACTCTTCATTCTCGCCGTCAAGCAGCAGCTCTTGTTCGTTTTGAAAAGGATGAAGAAGGTAAATATGCTATTCAAAAGTTATTTAGTGAAATTGCGCCTAAATATACTAGCCGTAATGGTGGTTACACTAGAGTAATTAAAACAGGTTTCCGTAGAGGAGACAATGCACCTATGGCTATTATTGAATGGGTAGAATAATTAAGTATTAAAAAAGAGTGCGCTATTATGCACTCTTTTTGTACCTTTTAAGGAATAAGGAAAGTGAG
>CANQBD010000011.1 GCA_947589245.1 uncultured Anaeroplasmataceae bacterium | reverse complement strand
GATATCATGCCAATTGTAATTTTATTTATTTTTAATTATTTTTTTATTCCGTGTCTACTTGACAAGGGTCAGTTCAATATCAGGTCTTTTTATTTTTCCTGTTTTAGTTATAAAATTGAATTAAAATGATTATAATAAAAATAGTTAAGTTTTTAGCACTTTTTCATTGACAGTGCCAAAAGAATGTTTTATAATATAATTGCACTTGCGGAAATAGAGTGCAAAAAAACGAGGTGATAAGTGATGTTATCCGATCGTCAAAAATTGATACTTAAAGCGATTATTGAAGATTATGTCACAAGTAATGAACCGATTGGTTCAAAAACTTTAACTGAAAAGCCATATCTAGATTTTTCTTCGGCAACGATTCGTTATGACATGCAAGATTTAGAAGAAAATGGTTATTTAGAAAAAACCCATACATCTTCAGGCCGCATACCTTCTGAGATGGGTTATCGTTATTATGTTGATAATTTAATCATTAGAGATGAGACAGTATTAGAGTACTTTAAGTATATAGATGAAATATTTGATGATAAAAATCTATCTAAAGAAGATGCATTAAAGAAAATTGCCGATTTCTTAAGTGAACTTACTGGTTATTATGCAATAATTCTAGGTTCAAGTGCTGATTTTGCTAAAGTAATGAAAATGGAGATTGTTCCACTTTCAAACAAGGAGGCTGTAATGCTGATTGTTACTAATTCTGGTTTAGTTCAATCCCAAAAAATTACAATTCCTCAAGGGTTTAATCAAGATGATTTATTAAAGATTATCGAAATGTTTGACAATGCAATGTATGGTCACTCTGTATATGAAATAAGAGAGGTTCTTTCAAAAGAGGCCTCAAAACCACGAATTCGTCAAATGGTTGATTTTAGAGATGATATCCTGAATTTTATGATTAAAGGTTTTTCAAGATTCTTAAATACTGAGACTTATGATTCAGGTCTTTCAAGATTATTTAATCAACCAGAATTTCAAGATTATCAAATTATGCAAAAGATTTTGAAAGCTATTGATGATAAAGCGATTAGTGATTTTGCTCAATCGGGAGCTGGCAATTTAAAGGTTTATATTGGTACTGAAAATGTCAATGGTCTAGATGATTGCTCAATAGTCACTATCCCTTATTATATTGATGATAATGAGTATGGAACATTAATTTTAGTAGGCCCTACCCGTATGAATTATCGTGGTGTAATTCCACTTTTAGAGTATGTGGCAAAAAGCATGCCAAAATTATATAATAGGTAGGTAATTAAAATTGACTGAAGAAATAAAACAAGAAACTAAAGAAGAAGAGAAAAAAGAAACTCCTGAAACTAAGCCTAGCAATAATGCTAAGCCTCAGCCTAAGGAGAAAAAAGATAAAATTAAAGAACAAATTGCTAAGCTAGAAGAACAATTAAAAGACCAACATAATGAATATCTTAAGGTCTATGCTGAAATGGAAAATACGAAAAAGCGACTTAAAGAGGAATCAATTAAAGATCGTAAATATGCTTCTCAAAAGGTAGTAGGAGAATTAATAGGTCCAATTGATATGTTAGTTAAGATTGTTAGCAGCAAAGCTCCATCTCCTGAAATTGAAAATTATTTGATAGGCTTTAAAATGATTGCCAATCAATTAGTTGATATTTTAAAGAGTGAAGGTTTAACAGAAATAGAAGCTTTAAACAAAGAATTTGATCCAAATTTAATGCAAGCTGTATCAGTTGAAGAAAATAATAATTTAGCAGATAACATAGTTGTTAAGGTTATGCAAACTGGTTATATGTATAAGGATCGAGTTTTAAGACCAGCAATGGTTACAGTTAATAAAAATAATAAAAAGAAAGAGGGAAAATAATTATGTCAAATAAGGTTATTGGTATTGATTTAGGTACTACAAATTCATGTGTATGTGTTATGGAAGCAGGTGAATCTAAAGTTATTTCTAATGCTGAGGGCGTTAGAACTACTCCATCAGTTGTTGCTTTCAAGGGTGATGAAATTCAAGTTGGTGATGTTGCAAAGCGTCAAGCAATTACTAATCCTAACACGGTAAGTTCAATTAAGCGTCATATGGGTGATGCAAATTATCATGTTGATATTAATGGAAAGAAATATACTCCACAAGAAATTTCTGCAATGATTCTTCAAAATTTAAAGAAAACTGCAGAAAACTATCTTGGTGAAACTGTTGATAAAGCTGTTATCACTGTTCCAGCTTATTTTAATGATGCTCAACGTCAAGCTACTAAAGATGCTGGTAAGATTGCTGGTTTAGATGTTTTACGTATTATTAATGAACCAACAGCTGCAGCTTTAGCTTATGGTATTGATAAGACAGACAAGGAACAAACGGTTTTAGTATTTGATCTTGGTGGTGGTACATTTGATGTTTCTATCCTTTCACTTGCTGATGGTACATTTGAAGTTTTAGCAACTGCCGGTGATAATGTTTTAGGTGGTGATGACTTTGATAAAGCTATTATGGATTGGTTAGTGGCTGAATTTAAGAAGGAATCAGGTGTTGATTTAAATCAAGATAAGATGGCATTACAACGTTTAAAGGATGCTGCTGAAAAGGCTAAGAAGGATCTTTCTGGCGTTACCTCTGTTGAGATCAGTTTACCATTTATTTCTATGGGATCTGCTGGACCTCTTCACTTAAATAGAACATTATCTAGAACTAAATTTAATGAATTAACTGCGCATTTAGTTGAACGTTGTTTAGGACCAGTTAGAAGAGCATTAAAGGATGCCAAGTTAACTGCAAAAGACTTAGATCAAGTATTATTAGTTGGTGGTTCAACTCGTATTCCAGCTGTTCAAGATTTAGTAAAGAAGGAATTAAATAAGGAACCTAATAAATCAGTTAATCCTGATGAAGTTGTTGCTATGGGTGCAGCAATTCAAGGTGGTGTTCTTACTGGTGATGTTAAAGATGTCTTATTACTAGATGTTACTCCACTTTCTTTGGGTATTGAAACTTTAGGTGGTGTATTTACTAAACTTATTGAGAGAAATACAACTATTCCTTGTTCAAAGAGTCAAGTATTCTCAACTGCTGCTGATAATCAACCAGCTGTTGATATTCATGTTTTACAAGGTGAAAGACCAATGGCTGCTGATAATAAGACTTTGGGTCGTTTCCAGTTAGGTGATATTCCTGCTGCTCCACGTGGTGTTCCTCAAATTGAAGTTAAATTTGATATTGATGCTAATGGTATTGTTAATGTTTCTGCTAAGAACTTAGGTACTGGTAAGGAACAAAAGATTACTATTCAAAGTGGCTCAGGCTTATCAGATTCCGAAATTGAAAGAATGATTAAGGAAGCTGAGGAAAATGCTGATGCTGATAAGAAACGTAAAGAAGAAGCTGATTTAGTTAATGAAGCAAATCAATTAATCTTCCAAACAAAGAAATCTTTAGATGAATTAAAAAATGTTGATCCAACTGAAAAAGAAAATGCCTTAAAGCTAAGTAATGAATTACAAGAAGCTTTAAATGCTAACGATTTAGCTCTTGTTAGAGAAAAGAAGGAAGCATTAGAAAAGGTGGCTCAGGATATTGCTGTTAAAGCATATCAGCAAGCTCAAGAGCAACATCAAGCTCAAGAAGGAGCAGAAGAAACTGCTAATAATAAAGATAATACAGTTGATGCGGATTTTTCAGATGTTCAATAATCAATAAAGTTTTAGAATGCGAAGGGACCACTGTTGGCCCCTTCATAATTATGAGGTGAAGCTTATGGCTAAAAAAGATTATTATGAGGTCTTAGGTTTAAAAAAAGGTGCTAGTCAAGAAGAGATAAAAAAAGCTTATCGTACTTTGGCTAAGCAATATCATCCTGATATAAACAAAGAACCTGGTGCCGAAGAAAAATTTAAAGAAATAAATGAAGCTTATGATACTTTATCTGATGAACAAAAGAAAGCACGTTACGACCAATTTGGATTTGATGATTCAATGGGTGGAGCAGGAGGCTCAGGTTTTAGTGGTTTTAATGGCTTTGGTGGTTCAGGCTTTGGTGGTTTTGAAGATATTTTTTCCTCATTTTTTGGTGGTGGTTCAAAGAGTAGTTCTAATGGCCCACGTCAAGGCAATGATGTAGAGAAGACCATGACCATAACTTTTGAAGAAGCGGTCTTTGGTTGTAAAAAGAAGATACGTTTGACTATTGATGATGAATGTACTAATTGTGGTGGTACAGGTGCATATTCTAAATCTGATATCAAGACATGTAAACGTTGTAATGGTCAGGGTCGTGTTTTTATTCGTCAACAGACTATTTTTGGTCAATCAACTGTTCAGTCTACTTGTCCAGAATGTAATGGAACTGGTAAAATAATTACTCGTAAATGTGATGTTTGTAATGGTAAAGGGCGGATTAAGAGAACTAAGGATGTTGAGGTTACAATTCCAGAAGGAATAGATACAGGTATGACACTTAGAATGGCAGGCTGTGGTGAGGCCGGCATAAATGGTGGTAGTCCAGGTGATCTTTATATAAATTTTAATGTTACTCCTCATAAAAATTTCGTTAGAGATGGGCAAGACATTTTATTAAATGTTCCAATCAGTTTCACTCAAGCTGCTTTAGGTGATGCAATTGAAGTACCAACAATTGATGGCCACGTTATGCTAAAAATTCCAGCTGGTACCCAATCTGAAACAAAATTCCGTTTGCGAGGCAAAGGAACTAAAAATCCTAAAACCTCTTCTTCATCACGGGGTGATCAATATGTAATTGTTCATGTTGAAACACCTACTAATCTAACAAATGAAGAAAAAGAGCTTTTCGAAAAGTTAGGTAATGTAGAAAGAAAAGAAAAAAAATCTCCTTGGGAAAAATTTAAGGATTTATTTCAATAAAAATTAAAAGCTTAAGTTATATAATTCTATTGCTTAAGCTTTTTTTGTTAATTATTGCAAAAAAGCGATAAAATTGGTATAATAATTTTTGTAATTATTAAGGAGAATAATGAGTATGAAAGAATATGAAAAATTGTTATTTGAAGATACAAAACGTCAAGAAAGCTTAAAGGCTAAAAATGAAGTAGAGCTAGGCTTGTTTGAACAAAAAGAAGAGGCAACCTTTGATTTTTCAAAATATAAATTAATGACCTATGGTAAGAAATACAAAGGATTATATGATTTATATCAAAATAATGAAACTAATGAATTAGTTTATGTTTGTCCTTTAATTGAAGATAATAAGGGTTCTGACGATGAAAGAAATGATTTACAACCTTATGCTTATGATGTTATATATCTTGAATATTTAACGCCTGAGGATTATGAATTAGTTAAGAAAGCTCATGTTCATGAGAAGAGTCTACCAATTAAT
Organism: uncultured Anaeroplasmataceae bacterium; assembly: GCA_947589245.1. GTDB lineage: Bacteria > Bacillota_I > Bacilli_A > Acholeplasmatales > Anaeroplasmataceae > Pelethenecus. The sequence continues at coordinate 46,588 of CANQBD010000011.1, read as the reverse complement.
ATCTCTTATTTTGTCGGTTTAGGTGTTTATTTTGCTTATTTAGTTTTTATGCTATGGACAATTGCTGTGCTATCAACTAATGGCTTAGAATCTTCACAATTTATATGGCTTGCTGGACCAATAATTGGTTTATTTGTTATCGCAACAATTTTATTACCAGTTTTATTAATTCATTATCGTAGATATAAGGCTCAATAATATGCAAAAATATTTTATTTCAGATTTGGAGTTTTCTTCTAAAATATTAACTAATGAAGTGGCTTTTCAAATAATTAATGTTTTAAGAGGGAAAGTTAAAGAGCAATTTTTAATTGGTGTATCTGGTAAGACTTATCTTGCAGAAATTACCGGGATTAAAAATAAGGAAGTTGAATTTGAAATAATAAGTGAGAAAGATGGCAATTTTGAATTGCCGTTTTTTGTATCATTATTTCAAGGCTATCCTAAAGCTGATAAATTAGAAAATATTATTAAATATGGTACTCAATTAGGAGTCTACGATTTTCATCCTACATTGATGAAACGTTCAATTTTTAAATTGGTTGAAAATAAGAAGAATAATAAACTTGCAAGATTTAATAAAATAGCCAAAGAAGCTGCTGAACAATCTTTTAGAGATATTGTTCCTGAGGTCATGGATATAAAAGATTTAAAAAAAATAGATTTTAGCATGTATGATGTGAAATTAGTTTGTTATGAAGAAACAGCTAAAGCAAAGCAATTCACTGCTTTTAAGCAAGAAGTGAAAAAATTAAAAAAAGGAAGTAAAATTGCTGTTGTTGTTGGTCCAGAAGGTGGAATTGAAGAAGAAGAAATAATCCACCTTGAAAAACAAGGATTTATTAAGGTTGGTCTAGGACCACGTATTTTAAGAACTGAAACGGTTGTTTTTTATGTTATGTCAGCAATTAGCTATGAGTGGGAATTAGAAGAATGAAAAAGAAAATTGGCTTTCAAACTCTTGGATGTAAAGTTAATATTTATGAATCTAACGCTTTAAAAAATGAATTACTTAAGCGTGGCTATGAAGTTGTTGAGCCAAGTAGTGATTGTGATGCTTTTATTGTTAATACTTGCTCAGTGACTAATATGGCTGATGCTAAAAGTCGTAAAATCATTAAAAGAATGGCTAGATTGAACAAGGATGCTGTTTTATGTGTTATGGGCTGTTATAGTCAAACAAATAAGCAGGTAGATGATCTTGAAGAAATTGATATTTTGGTTGGTAATGGCAATAAACTAGAGATTATTGAACTTTTAGAAGAAAAACTTATTGATAAAGAAATAGCTAAAAAAATCAAACGTATCGATATCTTAAATGAACATAATTATGAAAAATTGGAAGTAACAAGCTATGATCATACTAGAGCCTTTGTCAAAATTGAGGATGGCTGTGAGAATTTTTGTGCTTATTGTATTATTCCATTCGCTCGTGGACCTGTTCGTTCCAAAAAGGCGGATGATGTCATTGCCGAATTAAAACGGATTACAGAAAACGGCTATTTAGAGGTCGTTTTAGCTGGAATTCATACAGGCAAATATAATGACAATGGTCTTAATCTTACAGGTTTAATTAAAAGAATATTAGCTGAGGTTCCAAAATTAAAACGACTAAGATTATCTTCGATTGAAATAAATGAAATTGATGAAGAATTTATTGAATTAATGCGTACCAACCCAATTTTAGCAAATCATCTCCATTTACCTTTGCAAGCAGGCAGTAATTATATTTTAGAAAAAATGGAAAGAAGATATGATTTGAATTTTTTTAGAGCTAAAATTGCTAAAATTAGAGCTGCTAGACCAAATATCTCGATATCAACTGATATTATTGTTGGTTTTCCTTATGAAAGTGATGAGGATTTTAATCAAACATTAAGCTTTTCAGAAGAAATAGCTTTTAGTAAAATTCATGTCTTTCCATTTTCTGCACGTTCAGGAACAAAAGCTGTTGATATGCCTCAAGTAAATGAATCTGTCAAAAAGGAAAGAGCTAGAAAGCTTATTAGTTTATCAACAAAGCTGGAAAAAGAATATGCTCTTAAATTTATTGGTGAGGAAGTAGAATTAATTGTTGAGCATGAAATAAATGAAGGTTTTATGTATGGGCATACATCTAATTATTTAGAGGTTTTAGTACCGTTTGAATCTAAGCTGATTGGTAAAAATATCAGGGTTGTAATTAGGGAACTTAAAGCTGGAAAGCTTTATGGTGATATTATTTAAAGCGTTTTACAGCATAATTTGTAAAAAAAGGATAAAAAAAACTTTACATTTATTTTTGTTTGATGTAAAATATTTAAGGAATTCGTCCTTGGAAGGAGGCTTAGTGATGCCAAAAATTGTTGTACGTGAAAAAGAAAGCATCGATGATGCATTACGTCGTTTTAAGCGTGATGTTTCAAGATCTGGTAACCTTCAAGAGGCGAAGAAACGTCAATACTATTTGAAGCCTAGTGATCAACGCAAACAAAAGCGTCAAGAGGCTAGAAAGAAATATAAGTAAAATATAAGAGGGTTCTAAACCCTCTTTATTTGCTATGAAAGGAAGAATTAATATGAAAATTTTTATGATGGGTGATTCAACTATGAAATATAATAATATTTATAGTTATCCTCAAGTTGGTTGGGGGCAAGTTCTTCATCTTTTCACTAAAAATGAATGGTTGATTGAAGATCATGCTGAAAATGGTCGCAGTACTAAAAGTTTTCTTGATGAAGGTCGTTTTCAAGTCATTCTTAATCGTTTAAGTGCTGGTGATTTTGTCATATGTCAGTTTGGTCATAATGATGAAAAGCAATCTGATTTGTCTCGTTATACAGTTCCTTATGGTACATATCAAGAAAATTTAGCTTATTTTGCCAACGAAGTTGAAAAAAAAGGTGCTCATATTGTTTTTGTAACTTCTATTACTCGCCATAAATTTGAAAATGGTTTTTGTGTTAATACTCATGGTGACTATCCTCAAGCTATGTTAGATTTTGCTAAAAAGAATGGTTATACCTGCATTGATTTAAATACTTTAACACGCGATTTATATACTAGAATTGGTGAAGAGGGAACAAAAAAATTCCATATGATATTTGGGGAAAATGTTTTTGAAAATTATCCTCAAGGTAAAGATGATCATTCACATCTTCGTTATGAAGGAGCTGTGACCATAGCCGAATTGTTTGTAAGAGCTGTGGCTAAAACTGATGATCCAATTAAAAATTGTTTCTTAGATTTAGCTCATAAAGCTAAAATTGATGAAAAAATGTTAATAGATTAATTGGAGGAGAAGAAAGAAATGAAAGTTATTAAGAAGATATTATTAATTTTTTGCTTGATTTTTGTTTTATCAGCAAGTTCATTTGCTTTAGTTGCTTGTAATAACAATGAAGGAATTGACCAAATTGTTTTTGAAGATGAAACATTTGTTTATGATGGCAATGCTCATAGTATATATGTTGATAATTTACCAGGAGGTTACACAGTAGTTTACGAAAATAATACTGGAACTGATACCGGGAACTACTATGCAACTGCCAGCATTAAAGAAACATCGACTGATAATGTTGTTAAAGAACTTCGGGCCACAATGACTATCGATAATCCAGATAATGAGGCCTTTGAACAATATTTAGATGATTTTCTTGTGATGTATTTAGAAGGAGATCAATTATCTGTTAATATTTTTTGTGAAGTACCAAGTGATTTTGGTTTAGAAAGATATGAGGCAAGTTGGTACACCTATTCTCATATTACAGATGCTGATATTTTAGAATCCCGTGAAACTTTTAAAGAGCTTTTAGATGAACTAACTAGCTATAAGGATTATGCTTTAAGTAGTCGCCAACAGATTGCCTATAATCAAATAGAAGATTTTTTAAATTATCAACTTAGCTATTATAATATTTCTGATGATGTAGCATTTATGGAATTAACATATGTTGATCAGTTTGGAGGTTATGTAGCTGATTTTGGCACATATATGGAAGCTTATACCCTTAGAGAAAAAGCTGATGTTGATGATGTTGTTAATTTTATAACATCAACTAAAGAAGCTTTTGCTTCATATGTTGAATTTGTAAATGACAAGGCTTTAGCTGGATATGCTTTATCTGACTATACTTTAAATGCTATGATTGATTATCTTGATGATATATTAGCTTCTCACAATCCTGAGCAAAATGAATATTATTATTTACAAGATGTTTTACAGACTAAAATTGATGGTTTAACTTTTTTAAGTGATACGGAAAAGAATAATTATAAAAAACAAATTGCAGATGCTATCAATGATTATTTTATTGAGGGTGTGAAAATTTTAAAAGCAGGTTTAAAGGAAAATCTTGGAAAATTAGCTAGTAAAGATGAAGGCTATTGGGCTACTTATGAAAAGGGTAGTGATCTTTTTGAATTAGAACTTGATTATTTACTAGGTTTAGATGATTTTGATATTGATGAATATATTAATGAATTAGATTCAGCAATTGCTGATACTTTCCCATTGGTTGAACATCAATTAAATAATATAATTAGTAAATATAGGATTCAAACAATGTCAGCATTAAATAGACTATTAAGCCGTAATACAATTTTTTCTGGTACCCCAGATGAAATGCTAGAATACTTAAAAGAATTTGCTAAAACAATTGTACCTGAGCTAGACTATTCCCCAGCCATAACAATTAAAGAAATGGATGATGCTTCAGCTAAAGTATCTAATGCGGTAGCCTATTATATGAAATCAGCTTTGGATAATTTTAATTTAGAATACATTACCTTAAATCCAACTAAATTAGGTGATAGTAATGATGTTTTAGGTACACTTGCTCATGAAGGTTATCCTGGACATTTATATGCTTATTGTTTTTCTAAACAACTAGATATTCATAACCTATCAAAGATTATGTCATCTACTGCACATGGTGAAGGTTGGGCAACTTATGTAGAATTGAAGCTTTATGAATATGCTTTAGAAAATACAGCTCCTGGTGAATTATATGATGTTATTAAATATCTTTATTATAATATCTTATCAGGATATTTATTAGAAACTCGTCTAGATGTGGGAATTCATTATCAAGGTTGGACATTGAGACAAGTTGCCAAATACTTAGATTCTAATGGTTATGATTCCTCAGCCGCTGAAGAAATTTATAATTTATTGATTGAAATGCCAGCTGGTTATGCTGCTTATGGTTATGGTAAATTGTATTTTTATAATCTTCACCAGGAGGCTCAAGAGATATTAGGTGACCATTATGATGAGATTGAATTTAATACTATGCTGTTATCTAAAGGATGGACAAGCTTAGGGGAATTACATAAAACCTACGAGGAATATATGAAAAAGACTTGTCATCGTTATGGCATTGAATTTTAATAAGAAAAGGACCAAATTATTTTTTGGCCCTTTTTACTTTATATTGATTAAATTCAAAGCTTAAATCTTTTTCACCTTTAATTAAAACATTGCAGATAATTCCCATCATAAACATTGATATTACTAAGCTTGAACCACCATAAGAAACGAAAGGTAAGGTCACACCTGTTACAGGAATAAGCCCTATGACAACAGCAATATTAATAAAAACCTGAATCATTAAAAGCGATGTAAAGCCAGCTACCATATAAGCTGCAAATTTATCTTTTAATGACCTAGCTAGCCGATAGCCTAAATAGATTAAAGTGGCAAAAAGCAGAATTAGAATTATTCCTCCAATTATTCCTAGTTCTTCAACAATTATCGCAAAAATAAAATCATTTCCTGGCTCTGGTAAAAAGAAATATTTTTGTTTAGAATTTAATAGACCATAACCAAATAAAGAAGCTGGTGATATGGCATAAAGTGATTGGATTATTTGAAAGCCACTTCCTAAGGGATCTTTCCAAGGATTAAGAAAAGAGATAATTCTTTCTAAACGATAGGGAGCACTTAAAATCATCAGTGATAGACCAATTAATGCTGCAACTATTCCGAAAAAAATATTTTTAATTTGAAACTCACCTATAAATAAAAGAAAGACAATGCTGGCTACCATAATCATTCCACTACCAAAATCTGGTTGCAGCAGAATTAAACCAAAAATAATTCCAACAAAAATCATATACGAGTAAAAGTAACGATTTTTTTTAAGAATACCATCATTTTTGGCTAAAAATTTAGCAGTAAAGATAATTAATCCTAATTTCATAAATTCAGCTGGTTGAATAGAAAATTCACCAATACCAATCCAAGAACGCGCCCCTCCTCTAACTATTCCAATTCCTGGAATTAGGACAATTATAAGTAAAAGAATACAGATTATAAATATTTTATTAGCATGTTTTAACCAAAAGCGGTAATCAATTTTACTAGCAATAATATATCCTACTAAACCGATGATAAAAAAAAGAACTTGTCTATAAAGATAATAAAATTCATTACCTGTCTTATATTCAGCCCAAATACTAGAAGCTGAATATATCATCACAAGTCCTAAAGTAATGATACTAAAAAGAATAGCATTATAGATAATTATAATCTTCTTCATATAATCACCATCAAATTTTATGTTAGAAGCCTTGATTTTATTATTAAAATATGTATAATATTAACAATTGCGACTAAATCGCAAATTGAGGTGAAATTATGTATGCAACAGATCATCAAAAAAGATTGTTAAATTTTTTTAGTGAAAATAAAGATGCTTCTTTTTCAGCCACAGAATTGGTTGGAATATTTAAAAATGAGATGAACAAGGCTACAATATATCGTAAATTAAAAAGTATGGTGGATAATAAATTGATTAAGAAAATCTTTAATCCTCTTAAACAAAATATGGAATATCAATATTTATGTCAATGTAGTCATCTTCATTTGATTTGTCAATCATGTAAAAAAATTATTCATTTGGACTGTGTTAAGGCTCATGAATTTATTAGTCATATCTTCTTAGCTCATCAATTTAGCATCAACCAAATTAACACTTCAATTTATGGACTTTGTAAGGAGTGTCAAAATGCTTAACGTTATTTTAGACGCCATTATTGATAGTTTAAAGGTTTTTGGTGTTGCCTTATTAATATTTGTGGTTTTTTCATTAATTGAAGAAAAGATAACTAATTTTTTAGCTAAAAGACGTACTAATCAATCTTTAATTGGTGCTGCTTGTGGTCTTATTCCTCAATGTGGAATCTCGGTTGTAGCCGCCGATCTTTATAAAAGTAGAATCATTACTTCAGGGGCATTACTTGCGGTCTTTTTTGCTTGTAGTGATGAAGCATTACCAATTTTATTAACAAGTAGTGAAAAGTTAATCTATGTTATTCCTTTGTTAATCATTAAATTTGTTGGTGGATTTAGTCTTGGCTTTTTAATTGATTTTTTTCTAAAGAAAAAGGAAGTATTAGATGATATTCCAACTGCTTCTAAAAATGAAGAATCAAAGCTTAGTAAATATCTTATCCATCCTTTGTTACATTCTTTAAAAATATTTTTATATGTTTTAATCATTAACCTTCTTTTTGAAATTATTATTTTTTATACTGGTGAAGAAATCCTAATAGATTTTTTAAGAAGCAATAAATATATAACTCCTTTATTGACAGTCTTTTTTGGTTTAATTCCCAATTGTGCTTCAAGTGCTCTTATGAGTGAACTTTTTATAAGAAATGGTTTACCATTTGGAGCTTTAGTTACTGGTCTTTGTGCAAATGCCGGCTTAGGAATGGTATATCTTTTAAAATTTAAAGAAGAAAGGCTCAAAAGTTTAGGACTTATTGGAATATTAATGCTATACTCTTTAATTATAGGTTATGCTATAATATTTATAATGGAGTTGGTAGGATGAAAGAAATTTATGATGAGGCAGTTAAAGCCTTTGATAATAAACAATTTATAAATGCCTTAAAATTATTTAGTTCAATTGACTATGAAGATAGTAAAGAATATGAAAATAAATGCATTGATTATATTGAGGATTTAATCTTTTATTCTTCCCGTAAAAAAGCATTAATGTATCTTAAATCTTTAGAATTTTATAAGGATTATCAATATTTTGAAGATGCTTATAAAAGAAAAAAAATAGATTTATTAGCTAAAATATTGATGTTTGTTCCGGTTATTATTGCCACAATCATTTTAATCATTATTTCATTTATTTAAAGCTAGCAGTCACTTTTATTTGGTGATTGCTTTTATTTTAGTTAAAATTAATTTTTTATGGTCTTTATTGCTGAACATATTACATAAAATTAATAGGTGATTTTTTTGAAGAAAAAAGTTCTTTTACTACTAGCGTTAGTTATGCTATTTATTCCAATAAATGCAAACGCAATAATTAATACAGATTCAAGCTATATTGTTATGGAATCAACAACCAATCGTATATTAGAAGGGAACAATTTAAATAAACAATTTTTAGTTGCTTCCACTGCTAAAATCATGACAGCTATTACAGCTATAGAAAATTATCAACTAAATGAAGAAATCAAAGTAACTAAGACAGATACTTTAGAGGTAGGGTCTAAGGTATATCTAAAAGAAAATGAAGTTCTTACGAGAAAGGATTTACTTTATGCTTTGATGCTAAGAAGTGCTAATGATGCAGCTTCAGCTTTAAGCTTTAACAATTCAGAAATTTTTATTAGACAAATGAATGAATTAGCCAAAAAAATAGGTATGAAAAACTCTATTTTTGAAAATGCCTCAGGCCTAGATGAAAGAGAATATAATTTATCTACAGCTTATGATATGGCATTACTAAGTTCTTATGCTTCTAAAAATGAAATCTTTAAAGCTATAGCTTCAGCTCACAGCTATTCTTGCAAAACGAACATGAGTGATTATAGTTGGGTAAACAAGCATCGTTTAGTCAAGAATGATGATGCTTTTGTTTGGGGAAAAACAGGCTATACCAAAAAGAGTAGAAGAATTTTAGTTTCTAATTATAAATTAGATAATAAAGATTTAATCATTGTAACAATCAATGATAGTAATGATTGGAATCATCATAGGAATTTAGCAAGTAATACGGCAAACTATAACTTTGTTAATATTTTTAAGAAAGGTGTCTATAATACCAAATTAGATGTCAATTATTATTTGTATGTAAGAGAAGACATCACGATTCCGTTAAAAAATCATGAAAAAGAAAATGTCAATCTGATTTTTAAGCTTTATCACGATTATGCTATTTTAGAAGTATATTTAAATAATAATCTTATTATGAAAAAAAATATTGAAGTATATGATAAGGAATCTTTCGATTTAGATTTAATAATTTTTGATTTTTAGATATAATATATGTGGTGATTTTATGCAGTATTTTTCCTTCGAAACCATTATTGGACCAATAACAATTCTTCTTGAAGATAGTAAGATAGTTAGAATTAGTTTTGGTTTAAAAAAATATTTATGTCCCTATTTAGATAATGTTTTGACAATCGATATTAAAAATAAAATAAAAAAATTTTTAAATGGTGATATTAAATTTCTTGATGTTGATTATAAATTGATTGCTAGTGATTTTCAAAAAGAAGTTCTTACAGCCACCTCTAAAATACCATATGGAAAAACTAAAAGCTATAGGGATATTGCGGTAGAAATTGGTAGACCAAAAGCTGCAAGAGCTGTAGGGTTGGCTTTAGGGTCTAATCCTTTACCACTGATTATTCCCTGTCATAGAGTGATAGGCTCTAATGGCAAAATGGTTGGTTTTACAGGTGGTTTAAATATTAAAGAATATTTGTTATTTTTGGAACAAAATTAATACTTTGATTTTCTGGTGATTAGTGATATAATTATTACATGATGAAGGAGGAATATTAATTATGGCAAAAACAGGAAGAACTGGCATTTTTGGTCTTTTAGGCTTTGCTGCAATTATTTTAAATGCAGTTGCTTGGTTATTAAAAATTTTAGCAGATTATCTTTGGGATGCATTTGCACCTTTTGCAAATCTTTGCGTAGGTATTGCAAGCTTATTTTTATTAGTTGTAGCAATTTGGGTGTCTTATGATTTTGCAAAGCATCAAACTAAAGTTTGGAGAATTATTTGGTGGGTATTAGTAATTGTATCTTTACTATCAGTATTCTTCGGTATAGGTACTAATTTTATCCATTAAAAAAAGCCTAGATTTAGGCTTTTTTCTTTAGTGAAAAAGAGTTTGACTTTTAGCCAAACTCTTTTTATTATTTAAGTAATAATCTAATTTCATCATTAACAGCATCTAAAACATATTGTAAGGAAGGCTTTATTTCACCGGAAATAATCTTAGTAGCAATAAAGGTTTCAATATGTCTTTGAATATATCTTTTAACTGGTCTTGCACCAAATTCATAATTAAAGCTTTGTTCTAAAATATAATTTTTAATATTATCGGTGAAAGTAATATTAATTCCTTGAGCTAATAGTCTCATATCTAAATCTTTTAACATCTTGGTAACAATTTTAATTTGAACATCTTTAGTCAAAGGGTTAAAGGTAATTATTTCATCGATTCGATTTAAAAATTCTGGTTTGAAATATTGTTTTAATAGATCGGAAATTTTCTTTTCCTGATCAGCGCTTTTTTCAAGTAGAAGAGTACTACCAATATTAGATGTCATAATTATAATTGTATTTTTAAAATCAACAGTTCGTCCTTGAGAATCTGACAATCTACCATCATCTAGGATTTGAAGAAGAATATTAAAGACATCTTGATGAGCTTTTTCAATTTCATCAAAAAGTATAATAGAATAAGGATTACGTCTAACCTTTTCTGTCAATTGTCCACCTTCATCATAACCAATGTATCCTGGAGGAGCACCAATTAATTTTGCCACACTATGAGCTTCCATATATTCACTCATATCAATTCTTATAATATGATTTTCACTATCAAATAATGCTTCAGCTAAAGCTTTGGCAAGTTCTGTTTTACCAACCCCCGTAGGTCCCAAGAATAGAAAAGAACCAATTGGCCTATTTTCATCCTTGATGCCAGCTCTTTGTCTTATGATTGCATCACTTATTAAAGTTACAGCTTCATCTTGTCCTATAACTCTTGATTTTAATGTGGAGCTAAGTTGTAAGATTTTTTCTTTTTCACCTTGCATCAATTTAGATATAGGAATATTAGTCCATTTTGCTACAACTTCAGCAATGGCTTCCTCATCAACAGTTTCTGAAAGAAGATGATTTTCTTTATTGCGGTTTTGATAATCATTGATTTTTTGCTCAAGTTCAGGGATTACAGAATATTTTAATTCTGAAACTTTATTGTAATTGCCTTCATTAAAGAATTTATCTAATTCAAAACGTTTTTGATCTAATTGCTTTTTTAAATCCTTAAAATTTTGAAGTTCCTTTTTTTCGTTTTGCCATTTATTAGTTAATTCTTTAGCATCACTTTCTAACTTTTGTAATTCATCATTAATACTTTCTAAACGTTTAAAAGAAGTAGGATCATTTTCTTTTTTTAAAGCCATTTGTTCAATTTTAAGTTGAGCTATTTTACGATCCATATCGTCTAAAATGGTTGGTTTAGAGTCTAGTTCTAAACGACATGAAGCACATGCCTCATCAATTAAATCGATTGCTTTATCAGGCAAAAATCGATCTGTTATGTAACGATTAGAAAGAGTTGAAGCAGCGACAATGGCGTTATCAGTTATTGTAACACCATGATGAAGCTCAAACCTTTCTTTAATACCACGTAGGATAGAAATTGTATCAAGCACAGATGGTTCACTAACTAATACCTTTTGAAAACGTCTTTCTAAAGCACTATCTTTTTCAATATATTCGCGATATTCTTTTAGAGTTGTCGCTCCAATACAATGTAGCTCACCTCTTGCAAGCATAGGCTTTAACATGTTAGAAGCATCTAGGGCACCATCACTTTTACCAGCTCCAACGATCAGATGAATTTCATCAATAAACATTATAATATTACCATCTGAGTCTTTTATTTTATTTAAGACAGCCTTAAGACGTTCCTCAAATTCACCACGATATTTAGCACCAGCTACCAAAGCACCCATATCTAGTTCAAATATCTCTTTATCTTTTAGAGAAGATGGAACATCGTTGGCAACAATCCTTTTAGCCAAGCCTTCAATTATTGCTGTTTTACCAACACCTGGTTCACCAATAAGAACAGGATTGTTTTTAGTTTTACGTGATAATATTTTTATAATACGCCTTATTTCTTCATCGCGCCCAATGACAGGATCAATTTTACCTTTTCTAGCCAAGTCTACAACATTACGGCCATATTTTTCTAAAACATTTTCATCATTATAATTTTGTTGTTCCATAAATATACCACCTTTCTGATTAATATTTTATGCTGGCTATAATTATATTATACTCCAAAAATTAGCACTGTCAATATGAGAGTGCCAAAAAATAAAAAAAAGAGAATAGTATTTGACTTTGAAAGGTCCCTTTGATATAATAAAAAGCGTTCGAAAGAGTCATTTTTTATGGCCCTGTAGCCAAGTGGTAAGGCACGGCACTGCAACTGCCCGATCATCAGTTCGAATCTGTTCGGGGCCTCCATTAAGAACATACTCTCTATTATTCTTTAAAATAATAGAGATTTTTTCTTTTTTAGGAGAATTTAGCCATTATTTTGGTGATTTTTAAGATTATTATTATTCTAGTGTAATTATCTTAAACAATACTTAAACAAAAAAATATTATAAAATTTGATTATTTTATTAGTTCAATCCAGCACTCTGTCCGCGGGGGACTTGAACTAAAATAAGAATAAGAAAAGCCTTAAGAATCATTATTAAGAATCTTAAGGCCATTTTTTATTTACTAATGATTATTCCATATTTAGTTTTAAATGTTGTTTTTCTAATAATGTATTTATGCTCAGATTCGTATAAGAGTTTTGGCTCTTTTGATATGTATGATGCTTGCCCTCCTACAATAAAATATATTAGGCTCTGATTTACTATAACAGCATTTGAAAATAATTCTTTAAAATTTGATGATTCAATATCCTCTTCATCAGTAGGTAGATCCTCTAAGATATTGATATAATTCTTTATTTTTCTATCTGTATTCATAGAAGAAGCAATTGTCATAACTAATATATTTTTTTCTTCAGCTAGTTTTATGGCTTTTTCTAAATAATTATTTGAAGCCATCATTAAAAATTTATTACCTGAATTTTGGTTAGTTCTATATTTTAAACTTAATGAATTAATTTCATTTGTGAGCTCATTAATTTTATTTTTAATAGAATCTTCATCAGCTAATCTGAAAGAACTATATAAGAACTTTTTAAAATTATCCTTATCATCTTTTAAAGTAGATATTAACTTAGCCAATATTTTATTTAGTTCTTGAACTTTATATGCTTCAGATTCACAGAGCTTTTTATCTTTGTTAGAAGCACACATCATAAATCTAGTAGCTTTACCATTATAATGATTTACCTTACTTTGATAATAAGAACCACAATATGGACATTTTATAAAAGAAGCATAGGCTGTTTTAGCATTTGGTTCATCATCAACTGTATTAAGTTCATATGAACGGATTTTAAATTTTTTAGCTCTTTCTGTCATTATTTTTTGTACCTTATCAAAGGTAATTCTATCAATTATTTTAGGGTGAGCATTTTTGAATAGGTATTGATCTCTTTGACCGTGATTGTGTAATAGTTTATGATCTAGTGGATTTTCAATATACCTTTTTTGAAATAGTACATCGCCTACATATTTTTCATTTCGTAATAGATTTCTAACCTTATTATCATTCCAAATATTCCCATTAATAGTTTTGAAACCTGATTCATTGAGCCAATTAGCTATAGAAGTCGTCCCTTCACCATGGGCATATCTTTTAAAACATTCTCTTATCCATTTAGCCTCATCTTCATATATAACAATTTTACCTTCATCATTATATCTATAACCTAGCATTTGATTTACTGGTAGATAATATTTACCTTCACGCATATTCTTATCCACCCTCCATTTTACATTCTTAGATACTGATAAAGCCTCAGATTCAGCTATTTGAGCGTATAAGGTAAGGGCAAAATCGCAGCTTGGATCAAGTGATGATATATTTTGCTGTTCGAAGTATATTTCAATACCAAGTCCAGCAAGCTCTCTTTTTACTTCGAGTAAGTCCACAACATTTCTAGCAAACCTAGATATTGATTTAACTAAAATAATATCAATCATACCTGCTTTAGCATAGTCAATCATTCTAGTGAATCCATGGCGTTCTTTAATAGAAGTACCAGAGATACCATCATCATAAAATACTCCTGCAAATTCCCAATTTGGATTTAATATGATTTCTTCAACATAATATGCGATCTGTTCCTGAAGGGAAGGTTCTAATGAATCTTTATCATTAGAAATTCTACCATAAGCTGCAACCCTTAATTTTCTACCTGGAACTCTTTTGTGTAATGATTTAATTTCCATCATTTTTCACCTCCAAGTTGTACCACATCATATTCGAGTGGCTTCTTACGTGAACCTAGCGCAGAAGAGGAGTATATTGGTTCCAATTTCATAACCTCATCATATAATTCTTTATTTATAACTAATTCATTGTTGGCAAGAACAAATCTAATTTTATTATTAGGAAGCCTAAATGCGGCCTTTATGACCTTTTTAACTATTGAATATGTAATTAACTTATCTTTATAGAAATTAGAGATATAATTGGCATTTATATAGAATTTAGCAGCTTCGGTTAAATCTCTTTTAATCATTGCTATTTTAGTGTTTATTTCATCTAGCTGCTTTTCTAAAAGTTCATAATCATCCTTATATTTATTGATATCATCTGAATCTGTAGCAAGCTTAACTAATAGCTGCATTTTTTCATTAATCTCAGATGTTTCATTAGTAAATCCAACTAAATCATCATGAGCTTTATTAATTGACATGTGATAAGCCTCTTCAATATTTTTAAATTTTGATTCATCCTTAACCATGAATCTATTTACAACATCAGATGTAGCTTTGTGAGCGGCTTCAAAGTCTACAGTTTCATGAATATCACATCCTACAAAAGTAGTATCATTTTTTCTTATGGCCCTGCAGGTTAAGAATTTTCTACTGCTACGACTAGTTATAACATCAGCATATTTTAAAGGTCTTAAGCAGCAGGAGCAGTAGAGGATAGATGTTAGTTTATTAATTGGTTCAAACATCATACCGCCAAATTTGTTATTTTCATCACGTATGGCTCTTACTGCTTCAAATACAGGTTTTGAAATAATAGCTTCATGATGGTTTGGTACAATGTACTGGTCTATAATGCCATCATTTTTAACTGCTTTATGTGACAAGAAGTCAACAACTACAGTCTTTTGCATTACGAAATCACCGATATATTTTTCATTTCCAAGCATTCTCATTACATCAGCTAGCTTCCAATCCTCATTCGTAGCCTTTTTGGGAATATTATGACCATTTAAATAATCAGTGATATCCCTCATTGAATTGCCTTCAATATACATATCAAAGACTTTTTTAACTACTTTAGCTTCCTCTTTATTAACTACAATTTTGCCGTCAATTTCATCATAACCAAGTGTTGTTTTAACACGCATTTTTCTTTGGCATTTTGCCATTCTTTTTCTTACACCCCATTTGACGTTTTCTGATATTGATTTTGATTCTTCCTGGGCAAATGTTGCAGATTCATATGCGTAATATGAAGCTTGTGTTACACCAAGCATATCAGATAGTGTTTTAGTCAAGAAGAATTAGTTGAGGAGTTTTTTGCTACACACAGGCTTAAGAAAAACACTCTTTTATCTTATGAAGGTGCATTAAGACGCTATTTAGCATTTCTAAAAAATAAAGGAATCGTTAATCCCAATGAAAGAGACCTTAATAATTATAGAGATGAACTAGAGATTAGTGTCGCATCTGCATCCTTACAAAAGTATGTAATTTTAATTAGAAGATTTTATATCTGGTGCGATGAGATGGAATATTATCCAAATATCGCAAGGCACCTAAAAGGAGCGACTATTTCACCAACATTTCAACGTGAAGCACTAGATATGGATCAAGTTAAAAGGTTGCTTCGCAAAGCAGAAAGATTATCTACTAAATCTCTTAAGCATTTTAGAGATTATGTAATTGTAAGATTAATTATTACAACAGGACTTAGAACTGTTGAAGTATCTAGGGCCAACGTTGAAGACTTAACTAAAGTTAATGGCACTAACGTTTTATACATTCAGGGTAAGGGTAGAGATGATAAAGCAGAATATGTGAAGCTGCCAGACAGCATAAAAGCTTTAATTGATGATTATCTGGTTAAAAGAAATTCAAATAGTGAAGCTTTGTTTTTATCTCATTCAAATGCAAATCAAGATGAGCGTATTACACCACGTGCTGTAACTATAGCTGTTAAGACATTGCTTAGCTTAATAGGACTTGATGATAAGAAATATACCGCACATTCATTAAGGCATACGTGTGCAACCCTAGCTTTAAAGAACGGTAGCTCAATTCAAGAGGTCCAGGCTTTATTAAGGCATAAATCAATAAATACTACGACTATTTACTTACACAACATTAATCGTGAATCAAATAACACAGAATTTATCGTTGATTCTATTTTACCAAAGGTCAAGAAGTAGATTCAATTAGCGTGACAAAATTGGCCTTAAAAATTGAAAAAGTGAGGAGATCATAATGGAAGAAAATAAAAATATTTTGAAGACGTTTGAAAATGATGCGTTTGGCAATTTAAGGACTGCACTTGATGAAGAAAACAATCCTTTATTTTGCCTAAAGGATGCATGTGCAATTCTAGATATTAAAAACCCAAGTGATGCCAAGACTCGTCTTGATATTAAGGGAATTAAAAGATTAGATAATCCAACATCTAAAAATGGTGGAAAGCTCATGTATATAAGTGAAGCTAATCTATATAGATTAATATTTCAATCTAGGAAAGAAGAAGCTGCTAATTTTGTTAGCTGGATTGTAGAAGAGGTACTACCTCAAATTAGAAAATATGGCAGATATGATGTGAAGCTTATCACAACAAGTGAAAGCACTGCAATTGCCTTTTTAGAAGAGTTTAATGCTCTTAAAACAAAGAATGAAATTTTATTAAAGGAAATTAAGGAGACAAAAGAAATGAAGACATATGTAAAAAGAAATTTAGATTCAGGAGTTTTAAAGGACTTATATGATGTTCCTACGATTTTAGGAGTTAACCTAGCTACTGCCGAGGTATTTAAGATTTTAAGAGCTAATAATATATTAGATTCAAATAATATGCCTATGCAGGAATTTATAGATAAAGGTTGCTTTAGAGTAGATAAGCATACTTATACAGATAAACTTGGTGCTGAAGTAGTAAAGACAAGAACTTATTGTTATAAATCAGGAATTAATCTAATTCAAAAGACATTAGAAAAATATGCTGGTAAGAAGGTGGAATAATGGAAAATTATAATGATTTAGAATTAGAAGCTAAACAAAGGAAATATTATACTGTAGCTCAAGTAGCAGAATTATATCAGGTAAGTGTAAGAACTATAAAACAGATGGTTAAAAATAAAGAAATTGGCTGTTTTTATATAGGACGTCAAATCCGTTTTAATGAAGAACACTTAAAAATATATGAGGCAAAATCAGTAGTTCCAACCAACAATAATTCCAAAGTCAAATAATTGTAGTTATTTGTATTTCAAAATGGAAAGAATAAGAAACTAAAGGAAAAAGCATACTAAAACCTGTCGTTTTAGTGCAAAATTTTATATTTTTAAAAATAGGAGGTGAAACATGGCAAGACTTCCAAAACAGGGACTTGATTACTTCCCTTTAGATGTGGATTTTGAATCTGATCCAAAATTACGTAAATTAGTAAGAGCACGTGGCAGTGAAGGAATCCTCGTCTATATAGAATTTTTATGTATAGTTTACAAGAATGGATACTATGTGGAGTCTGATCTAGAATCACTAGCTGAAGACATCTGGTATCGTATTAATTTAAAGTGTGGTGAGTTTGACACAGAAGCTGTTTTAGCAATTCTCAAGATGATGGTTGATTTAAATATTATCGATATAAAGAATTTATTTACGAATAAGGTCATCACATCAAGAGCGGTGCAGAAACAGTTTCTGGCCTGCACCATGAGACGTAAGAAGCAGGAGAGGCCTTATTGGATATTAACTCCTGAAGATGAAGAATGTATAAGAGGTATTTATGTTAACAAAAATGGAATTAATGTTGACATAAATAATGATAATGAATCAACTGATGAAACAAGAATTAATGTTAACAATAATTTAATTAATGTCGACAATAATTCTATAAATGCTGACAATAACTCAATTGATGTATGTAAAAGTACACAAAGTAAAAGTAAAAGAAAAAAGAAAGAAGATAAAGAAGATAAATATGATAAAAGGAACGTTCTGTTCCATCTTTCGTATTACACAAAATGTTTAATCGATGATCATCTGATTTCTGTTTATGATATTGACCTCTATAAGTTTGAGCAGCTATTTCAGGATGCAATAAGAGATTATGAATTTGAGCTGCTTCAAAGGGTATTTAGGTATACCAGAGATTATGTAAGAAAGCATAAGCATGAAATAGGAGATCTTTATGCATACTTTGAGAAGGCTTTTAACAAGAATCTAAATCATATGGATGGTTATGAAGAAAGACTAGATGAATGGTATAAAAATATGGATAAATGGTTAGCTGAATTAGAAAACAAGGATAGTTAATATTCTAAAATTGGTACATTAAAAAAATATCTAATAATCAACATCAAAACACTACAAAAATGCAACTAAAAGTGATATAATAGTGTTAAAGTTTTATTACCATTTGGAGGTAGGCTTATGAACTATGCGATGATGATAAAAGAATACAGAGAAAAGACATTAATTAGTCAGCAAGATTTAGCAGATTTATTGGGTGTTGCCTTTGTCAGCGTTAATAGATGGGAAAATGGTCATTATGAGCCAACCTACAAGGCAAAGAGAAAACTTAGAGAACTTTTTATTAAGGCTGGAATGAAATCTGAGGATTATACGGATGAATCTGGAGCAATGGATGTTAAAGATTGCAAAATAAATAATAGAAGATACCTTGGCAATAAATATAAATTGCTTTCATTCATAAAAGATACGGTAAATGAACATTGTGAAAATGTTAATTCAATAGCAGATATTTTTTCTGGTACTGGTTCAGTATCATCTGCGTTTTGGAATTTACAAATTATAACAAACGATATTTTATATAGTAACTATATTTCTAATGTTGCATGGTTTTCGCCTGAGACAGTTGATAAAACAAAATTAAAAAGAATTATTGCTGGATATAATAACTATTCAAAAGTCGAAAATAATTATATGACTAAGAACTTTTCAGATACATATTTTAGCAAAGAGGATTGTTCTAAAATTGGATATATTCGAGAAGATATTGAAAAGAATTACAAAAAGAAAATTGTTAATGAACGTGAGAGGGCAGTTTTGATTACATCTTTGCTATATGCGATGGATCATATTGCAAAGACATGTGGTCATTATGATGCTTTTATTCGTAATGCAACTTTTAATGAACATTTGGAATTATGCTATCCTGATGTTCCTAATGATAATAATCAAAATAATAGATGCTTTAATATGGATTCTAATGAGCTTGTTAGAAACATTACAGCTGATTTAGTTTATATAGATCCTCCATACAATTCTCGCCAATATTGTGATGCTTATCATTTACTTGAAAATGTTGCTAGATGGAATAAGCCTGAAGTTGAAGGCGTAGCAAGAAAGATGGATAGAAAGAGTTTGAAGAGCAAGTATTGCACTAATAGTGCTTCAAAAGCTTTTGAAGACTTGATTGAACACATTCATGCAAGATATATCTTGCTTTCATATAACAATATGGCGAAAAAAGGTAATGATAGATCTAATGCTAAAATTTCAGATGAAGATATAATGCAGATTCTTGAGGCTAAAGGACAAGTAATGGTATTTTCAAAAGATTATAAAGCATTTACTACTGGACAATCTGATATAGAAGGAAACGAAGAAAGATTGTTTTTATGTATTTGTAGAGGAGATGAAAATAATGATTGAATCTCCGCTTAACTATACAGGGGGTAAGTATAGATTATTACCTCAAATTTTACCTCATTTTCCAAACGATATTAATAGATTTGTTGATATCTTTTGCGGTGGTTGCAACGTTGGATGTAATGTGGAAGCTGATAATATAGTATTTAATGATAACAATACTATGATAATTTCTTTATTTAATGTATTAAGAGACAATCCAAAGGATGAAACTTTATTAGCAATTGAACGAATTATAAAAAAATATAAATTATCAAACGTTAACAAGAATGGGTATGAATTTTATTCTTGCAAAAGTGGTGAAGGATTGGCCGACTATAATAGACCTTACTTCAATCAACTTAGGGATGATTTTAATAAAAGGAAAAGAAAAGATAGATACTACTATTATATGTTTTATGTATTGGTTGTTTATGCGTTTAATAATCAAATCCGCTTTAATTCTAAAGGAGAGTATAATTTGCCTGTTGGGAAAAGAGACTTTAATAATCAAATGAGAAGAAAACTTACTGAATTTATAGATTACATTCAGAATCATGAAGTTTTATTCACCAATTTGGACTTTAGAAGATTTGAATTAAACGAAAACACTGATTTTATTTATGCTGATCCACCATACTTAATAACATGTGCTTCCTATAATGAAAACGATGGATGGAATGAAACAATGGAGCGTGATTTGCTGGAATATTTAGATCAAGCTTCTGATAATGGAATTCGTTTTGCATTATCAAATGTGTTGAGAAGCAAAGGTAAAGAAAATAGAATTTTAATCGATTGGATAAATGCAAATGTCCACAGATACAGAGTAATTGAATTAGATTATGGATATGGTAATTCAAATTACCACACAAAAGATAAGACTTCTAAAAGTGAAGAAGTATTAATAGTAAATTATTAGGAGGTAAGATTATGCCACAATTTCCTTATAAAAGTTTTTGTTGGAGTTTAGGGACAACAAGTTTTAGAACAAAAAGCTTCAATAAAACAATAGAAGAACAACTTAAATTATTAAGAGATTTCTGGAATGTTCCTGATAATGCTCCTTTGTCGTGGTCTGGTAATGCTGATTTGCAAACGAAATATTATGATTTCATGAAAAAGAATAACTTTGTTGACGGAAATGCAAATAACAAACCTAAAGATGCAAGAGAAAAGACGTCTGGTCTAGTTGATTTAGGCATAATTGATGATGCAAGAAGAATCACTCCAGCTGGACTGTCTTTGCTTAAAATATGTGACCATGGAGACTTTAGAGGCGATAATGTATTCCAAATAGATAAAGATAGTTATATTTATTTGAAACAAATGTTGAAGGTAAGTAATGCGATAAGTACCGACTATGTTAGACCTTTTATTGTTTTGCTTTATGTACTAAATCAAGTTGGCGAATTGTCAAGTGATCAATTTAAGTATTTATTGCCATTATGCATTAATTGTGAAATAACCGAAGAAATAGTTTCAAAATTATCAAGTGGTGGAATTGACATAAATGAAACAATTTTAAAAATCTTAATGGAAAAGGATAACTATAAAAATGCTCTAGATTATTTTCTAGCTAATTCTGTTACTGAATCAGTTTTAATGGATATTGGAATGAATAGAAAAAGTAGGACATACGATAAACCTTATTATGAATTGTATAAATCTTTATATAATGTTTATGTTTTAGGAAATAAAAATAAGGCA
Organism: uncultured Anaeroplasmataceae bacterium; assembly: GCA_947589245.1. Classification (GTDB taxonomy): domain Bacteria; phylum Bacillota_I; class Bacilli_A; order Acholeplasmatales; family Anaeroplasmataceae; genus Pelethenecus. The sequence goes on along the minus strand of CANQBD010000011.1, from coordinate 24,833 downwards.
TATGATGTTTATTTAGCTACAAAAAAGGTAAATATAGGCATATGGTGGCGTGATTATCTTTTCAACACGATTGCTTCATCTCGTATAAAGAATCATCCTCTATCATGCTTGAAAGCTAATGCCTTCGACGAAGCTTGTGATGATAATTCATTCAAAAAAATCTTTTTTGAGGTTATGCACTTATTTAAAGCAAAAGCTACGCTATCTGATTATTATGACTTGAATAGAAGATATGTTAAAACAACAGATTGTGTTCTTTTTATTGATGGTAAAGTAAAACTTGATATTGCTCCACATGCCATATTCAAAAATGTTATTGATTCTCTATATGAGGATGCATATACAAACAGCGATAACTTAACAGAAGATGTAGAGTTAGAAGAAATTAATAGTTCATTCGCAGTAGATGAACCTACAATTGTTAAGCAGATAAGTGAAGAACTTGGTATTACTGCAACAACTATTCAAGAAGTTAAAGATAAAATCGAAGATGAAAGATATGAGCGACTAAATCATCTTATCGATACAAAATTTACTGATAGTAATTTATTATATCTGTTTGATTGTTTTAAGAATAGAACAGACGATGAAATTCAAAAGATGGTAACAGACAACGCAGATGTTCCTACAATATTCGAATATATTCTTGGCCTTGCATGGTATAAGATAAGCGAAAGAAAAGGCAAAATTTTAGATTATTTGAAATTGTCTTTAGATTCAGACTTATTGCCTAAAGAACATGCTCAAGGTGGTGAAGCAGATATTGTTTATGAATATGAAGCTTCGTCTGATTATCCTGCACACTCCATGTTGTTAGAAGCGACATTAGCTGATAGCACAAATCAAAGAAGAATGGAAATGGAACCAGTTTCTAGACATTTAGGCCAGCATTTATTGAAAAATGGAAATATGAATTCATATTGTGTTTTTGCAACTAACTTTTTACATATCAATGTAATATCTGATTTTAGATCTAGAAAAAGCACACCGTATTATGATTCGCAAGACTATTCTAAATATGTTGATGGAATGAAGATAATACCGTTGGAGACAGCTGAATTGAAAACAATTATTACAAAGAAACTTACGTACAAGCAATTATATGTTATTTTTGATGAAGCATATAAATCTTCAATTGCTCCACATGAATGGTATAAAAATAAAATTGTTGATATGTTATAGGAGGCAAATATGAAAGCAGAACCAGAGAAAATAATAGATACAATGTTTGATAATAAAAGACAGTATCAAATACCTGTATATCAAAGAAATTATGACTGGAAGAAAGATAATTGTTTTGAATTATTCAATGATGTTATTAATGCTTACGAAAAGGAAAGAACTCACTTTTTAGGAACTGTAGTTCAGGTTCAACAAGATGAGGAAGGTGGCTTAAAACATTACATAATTGTTGATGGTCAACAAAGAATGACCTCTATCTATTTATTATTAAAAGCGTTGTATGATAAGGGCGATGATTCAGATAAAGAGGAAATAAAAGGACTTTTATTCAATGAATCAGCTTCACATGACTTTGATAAACAAGAAAAAAATAAATTGAAGTTAAAACCTATAAAGACTGATAACGAACAATTCCTATTTTTGATGAATGATAAACAAGATAAAATGGATAGAAATTCAAATATCTGGATTAACTATGATTATTTTTGTACTTTGATTGATGAAAAGAAGAAGCAAGAATACAAAATCAAAAACATTCTAAATGGATTAAAAAGATTAGAAATAGTTATGATTTCTTTAAAAGAACCTAATGATGATCCTCAGGTTATTTTTGAGAGAATTAATTCAACAGGTGAGGATTTAAAACTTGCTGATTTAATTCGTAATTATTTGTTGATGACGGATGTTAATATGGATTATTTGTTTGAAGAGTACTGGCTTCCTGTAGAAACAAAACTAGGTAAATCAGAAATTAATAAATACTTTCTTACTTATATTATTTTCAAACTTGGTGAAGTTAAAGAAGATGAAGCTTATCAACAATTCAAAAAATGGGCTGATAGTTCTGAATTTAGTCATGAAGATATAATGAAAGAATTAAAGTACTACTCTAAATTCTATGCTGCATTTGTTGGATTTTCTAATGACTATTCTAAGGAAATTAATAATTATTTGTCTGCATATAGAAGTTTAAAACAATCTACTATGTATCCGTTTCTGTTTAGTGTTTTTGATGATTATGAAAGAAAGGTAATTGATGAAGAGATTGTTCTTCAAATACTACAATTCTATTTGAATTACACTATAAGAAGATTGGTAGTTGGTATTCCTTCTAACTCTTTAAGAGGTTTATATAGATCTCTCTATAAAAGAATTTTTAAAAGCGAAGCATTGAAAGATAATTACTTAGAGACTGTATATTCTTTTATGGCTGTTGATTTAGCTTATACTAAAGATGCAACACCTAGTGATACTACATTTAAAGAAAAGCTTATGAGTGAGAATATTTATAAAAATAGAAGCTTGTGTAAGTATTTACTTTCAATATTAGAAAATGGTGTTAATGCTATCAAAGAAATAGTTCAGATCGATTCTGACACTACAATTGAACATATTATGCCTCAAAATAAGGATAACGAAGATTGGCGTAAAGAAATAGGTGAGAATTTCGATATAGTTTACGATAGATATTTACATACACTTGGGAACTTATCTCTTACTGGTTATAACAGTGAATTATCAGATAAAAAGTTCAAAGAAAAAGTGGATATGATTATGGCTAAATCAAAATTTGTTGTTTTAAATCAAGATGTAGTTGATAAGCAAAACTGGAACGAAAAAACTATAACTGCTAGAGCTGATAGATTAAGTAGCAAATTATTACAAGATTTAAAATTGCCAGAAGTATTTGGTAAGAAGATAGCTATTGACAAAGAAAATAGTCACCATGTGGATGACGTTTATGACTATACCGGAAAGAAACCTACAAACTTTATTTTTATGGGTGAAAATAAAGATGTTTCTTCTGCAAGAGAAATGTTAATGAAATTTATAGAATTATTAAATTCACTAGATTCAGAAAAGTTGTATGGATTATCTTTAGTTGATTGGAAGAGTGCAAGTGCCTCAACTCCATTATTATCTTCTGATCCCGGTAAACTTCGTGGGCCAAAGGAATTATTGAATACTGGCATTTATGTTGAAACAAATAGAAGTTTTAATGATATAGTTCGATCTATTGGACATTTGTTAAAAGAATTTGAATTAGAAACTGATGATTTTATTTTTTATACATCGGTTAATGAAAATTAATTGAATTCATAGAATGTAAAAAATAAATGATGATTGAATAAAAAGGAGTAGCATATGAATTTTACACCAACTGAATTAATATATATACAAAATGTTTTTAACGATGGAGGGTATGTTTTGGATTTTAATGATGCTACTTTTTCTAGATTTACTATTAAAACAGTCGGAATTGACATTCAAAAAAAATACAAGCTATCAAAAGGGAAATCTATGATGAGTTTTTTTGAGGATGCTGATGTCCAAATTGAAGACAAGATTCATTTGTTAATTGCACTATTAGAAAGTTATGAGGCATATAAAGTTAAACATATGTATGACTATAAAGTTAATCCTAATATTGCAGTTGAAAAGATAAAAAAATCATCATTAGAGCAATGCGAACAAATAATTCAAAAATATTCTGGTATCTTATCAGTTGATTCTTCTGAAATTATTGAAGAAGGATTAAGTGAATTAATAGAAAAAGCAAACTATTATTATCCTAAAGACATACAAATTGCGCTTGAAAAAGCATGGGACGCATTTGAAAGAATAAAAACAATGTTTAAAGGGGATAAAAAAACTTCTATAGAAACATTAATTCAAAAAATATCAAATGATGAAACTAAGCATATTAAACTTTTAAATGACGAATTTTTGGAATTGACTTCTATTGGGAATAATTTTCGAATTAGACATTTTGAAACTGATAAAATAGAAATTGTTAGTGGTGATTTTAAAAGATATTTATTTAATAGATGCATGTCATTAATTAAACTGTCTCTGAATTATATAGAAAATGGAACTAATATCAAAGGTAAATAATTGTAGTGATTTGATTCTTAAAATAGAATAGAATTGAAAGTAATGGAAATACCATGCTGTTAACTGTCATTTTGGTGCAATTTTTTGTATTACCGAGATGAAGTGCAAATAACATTAGTTATTTTATGTAGACTATTTGATAAAAAAAGTTAAATGTCGTATTCATTACGACCATTTAAAAGTATTATTGTGGGATAATCAAACTGGTTTAACAAAGGAGGAATTCGATATGTTAATTAAAGAGTTAGAATTGAATAACATAAAACAATTTAAGAACACTAATGTGATACCAGTTTTCCTACAATATGGTGTAGAATGCTTCGAGATTGCTTATGATCTAAAACAGGTTGATAATGCTTGGTCTATATTTCAAAAAATAGTTTATTACAAACTGTCTGAATCTAATAAAGAATATTTTGAGTCTCTTTATGATTCAAGACTTTTTGAAACTGCAAATTCTAGAGGTGTAGTTCTATTTTCGAGAACTGATAAAACTTTCAACAATGAAAAAGCAACTGGAAAAGATACAGCTGTGAAATTTGCAAGTAATGGTTACGTAAGAGTTGAGAGAGATGAAAAAAGATATAATAATCTAGTTGTACTAAAAAAGATACTTACAGAGACTAAAGCTACGGATATTAAAATATTTGTTGCAATAGCTGAAGATTTAGCAGATTCTAATTTTAAAAAAGAATATACTGCAGTTAAAAAAATATATACTAGAAAAAGAAAGAATCCATATAGAGTTAAAAAAGCGAACTTAGTGGTTGGCCATATCAATGGTATTATTTTGAATGATGAAGAGAAGCTAATTAAATATGTAAGAAGTGAGTATAAAAAACGTAATTTATTAGGGGATATTATACTCGATGAAAAACAAGAAGAAATTCTAAATTCTTATATGAAGAATCAACTTCAGCATTTTGTTATTAACCCTTCTGGATTTAAACCTGAATATAGCAGATTATTTGCTCTAGCATTAGTTCGCTATGCAATGCGTAATTATAACAGAAGACATTCTGGAGATTTTTGGCCTCACTTTAAAACGGATTATGAAGTAGAAATCACCGGTAATAATCAAAAGTATCTTCATGAAGAGTTTGAAAACATCATGAATAGATATGGAATGATTTATGAAAAAGATGCAACTAATAAAATAGATAATATTACTATGCATTGCTTCGTGGCTGATAATTCAGCATTCCAACTATTTGATTATTTATTTGATTTTTGGAGATTAGACTTAGGAAGAAATGCCGATAACTTAAATGACGAAGAAGGAGATTTTGCATTTAAATCACTTATTGAAGCAATGCAAAAAGGTACTCAAGATGTAATGACACATACTTCGTTATTATTGAATTTCAATAAGACTAAATCTTCGTTTAAAAATAGAATAAAAAGAATTATAAGATTAATAAATGATTCATTTTGGAACACTGTTAATATCAATGAAACTGGTAATAGAATAAATCATTTATTAAATCAATGGATAGAAGAACCTAAGGGTGCATTTCAAAAAGAAAAGAATTATGTTGCCAAACACTCAGCATATGAAAAAGGTGAAACGTTATTCCATTCACCAGTTTTGAATATACTTTATAATCAAAACAAATTGAGAATAATACTTCCTCACCAAAGATTAATTGATTGTGATGAAAATGATTATCCGGTATGGATTATTAATTGCAACAATGATTCAATGAATATCCCTAATGTTGAACCTGTGTATAAGCATGATAAGATTGGTTATTATACTGAAAGAACTTTGGTTGAAATTCCTGTTAATTCTATGCTTTATGGTTTTAATTTTCAATTAGTAAGCAATGGTAAAGAATTAAAGAAATATAAAATTGCTGCTTCAAATATTAGATTATTTGATTCAAAAGGCAAATGTATAGATTATAAAAACGCGATTATACCTGAAGGGATTGTTTATGCTTATTCTAATAGTGAAAGTTATCCATCTCTTCTTAGTGAAACAACTGAATCAATTGATGTTGATGGCTTAAGACTAACGTCGATGAATCTTGTCAAAGGACAAGTAGTTGTATTGGACGATAATTCAGGCGTCCAAGTTGGACAAAAATTAATTGAAGGATTAAGCGAAAACTATCCGGTAGGTGGTGTTGTTTTAAGCGATCAAGGCAATGAATATAAGATTTATAACTCTTTGCCTAAACTTTTATTTAAATCAACTAGTGATCAACTTTCAGGCATTAGTTTAGTAATTAATGGTAAACAAAATAAAGTTGTTGATAAGAATTATAAAGAATTTAAATTAGCAGATGATTTGAAAGCTAATGGTTATTTAATAGACCTTAATGACTATATAACATCTGAAGGCTTATATTCAATAGTTTTAAGTTTTCCAAAGATGCATGTTAATCATCCTTTTGGATTGTTTGCATATATTAAAAACTTTAAGTATCACTTTGATAAAACTTCATATATTTTTGAGGACTATGCAACAATCACTTTTGATTCAAGAATGAATATATTAAAGGATGAAAATGAAAAAGATGACTGGAATATCAAATATAATGAATCATCTTTTAGTTTTAATTTTGGCGATAAAAATAGTGAAAACTTCTGCAAGGATGTTATCGACTGTAGATTAAGAAGATGTTATAAACTAAACAGCCAACAATATGACATCTATTTTGAAATTCCTGCGCTATATTGGAAATATAATGAAAGCGATGAATGGAACACACAACAGCCTGCACATGTTTTATTAAAATCATTGAAGCAAGGCATAAAGAAATTATATGTAAAAGGGCCTTTCAACTTTAATGATTCTAAGATTGTTACAACAGATGATGTTGATATTGCTGAAGAAGAAAATGAAATTAAGTATTTAGGAAATAAACACCCATACTTTGAAATATCTAAAATTTATGATTGGTTTAAGGATGATAGAAGTGTAACCTATCGAAGTGTGTTCATTGATATAGAAAACAAAAAAATCAGTTTGTTTGATGCTATGTGTAAGAGTGCACTTAAAGATGTTAATTTGATTGGTGATTTTGAAAACAATATTCTTAAAGGCGATGTTGATATTATTGGAAATGAAGATTATACAATTTCTATCTATCATAATGATAAAGTCGTATGTGAAGATGAGCAAATAATTGATGGACATTTCCAAATTGAAACAGAGATTGAAACTGGAAATTATACTATATTTGTATATGAGATTGAAGAAAGTGATGATAATGGTTTTGATGTAGAGACTGGTTCAATTTTGTTAAACGAACAACCTATAGTAAAAAAACTAATTAATATCAATAATTTAAGTGGAAAATATATTAATCTCAAAGGATATCAAGATAATCAAAAGAAATATCTTTCACATAAATTTTCTAACAAATATGTTTTAAGAAAAATGGAAAAGACATCTTACAGCGATGTTTTGAATGATGTAGACAATGATCCAGAAAATATATATGGAATCTGGAATGAAAATATAGATGTGTATGACGAAGTACAAATGAATAAATTTGTATATTATAGAGCAAAACTGTATACGTTTAAATATGATGGAAGTCCGTTATATTTGCTTAATGCAATTGTTATTTTTACTGATCATATGAATCCTGAATCAATTCTAATTCTTACAATTGATGAAGATGGTGAATATTGTAGCATTTACATAGATAAGCAAAAAGAATGGATTATACCACCATTCCAACGCAAGAAGATGAGACGAATTGAAAAGAGGCAATCTGAGTGCTTCTATGATGATAAGAATCATTATTTAATAGATATTGAGGAGGAATAGTTATGAGCTTTAATATAATAGATGCTTCAAAACGAATTGCAAATAAATATAAAAGATATTTAAAAACTATGTTTGATATTAAAGATCCTGACTATAAGGAAACATTCGAGAGACGTCTTGAAGAAAGTAAATCTTTTGAAAAGGGTCCATATTTAGATGTTACAAATTCTTTTGAAAAAGGAAGGAGTATTCCTCAATTAATTCAAGACGGGATTATATCATCTGACTTTCAATATTTAAAAAGATTATATAACATTCCCAATTTGCATAAACATCAAGAAGAGGCTTTGATAAAGGCAATAAATGGTGAAAATTTGATTGTTTCTACAGGTACAGGTTCTGGTAAAACAGAATGTTTCTTGCTACCTTTAATTAATGAATTAATGAGGGAAAAAGAAAATGGTACTTTAGATGATGGTGTTAGAGCACTTATTATTTATCCTATGAATGCCTTAGCAAATGACCAAATTGATAGACTAAGAAAAACCTTTATTGAATATCCTGATATTTCGTTTGGATGTTATACTGGTCAAACTAAACACTATGATAAGACTATGAAAGGCCAAAAAGGCGCAATAGATCAATATATAGAATTGAATGGTAAAAGAATTGATGATGTAAGACTTCAAAAACCATTATCTAACGAAAGATTATCTAGAGAATCAATGAAAGCAAGGCCTCCACACATTCTTATTACAAACTATGCAATGTTAGAGTACTTGATGCTAAGACCAGAAGATAATGTTTTTTTCGATGGTGATAAGGCTAGTAACTGGAAATTTATCATTCTCGATGAAGCACATACATACACTGGTTCGACAGGAATAGAAGTGTCAATGCTTCTAAGAAGATTAATTGCTAAATTAAATAATAAGAAACCTCAATATATTTTAACTAGCGCCACATTAGGTGATGAGGATTCAAATAAAGATGTTATTACATTTGCAGAAAGATTATGTTCTGCCACATTTAAAGAAGAAAATATCATCAGAGCAAAGAGAATTAAATTAGAACAACTGGATTCTAAGTATACACTAGGACCTGCTTTTTATGAATTTGTAAATAATTTAATCGATTATGGTTATGATGACAAATATATAATTAAAGAAATAGAAAAAGAGTATCAGTTTGGCTTAGTAGAGGCTGATTCTTTAAGCATATACTTATATGATTTATTAATTTGTGATAATACTTTTTGGAAAATCAAGAAGTTTTTAAATAGACCAAAAAGTATCAAAGAAATTAGAGAATACTCAAACTTTAATGAAAAAGAAATTTCTGCTTTTGTTGATGTTGCATCTAGAGCAGCAAAGAATCAATCTAAATTATTTGATTCTAGATACCACATGTTTTTACGTGCAACAGAAGGTGTTTTTATTACTTTGGCGCCACATAAAGATTTATTCTTATCAAGAAAAAATATGATTTATTCTGGTGATAAAGAATATAAGGTATTTGAAGCAGTAACATGTACACAGTGCCATGCCTTATATCTACTCGGTTATATTGATTCAAACAGTTATTTGGTTCAAAAATCAAGCGCTGAATCTGATGAAATCAAAGAAGCATTTTATATTGGAAACCAAGTTAATGATACTGATGAAGATGAAACTTTAGAACATTCAAATTTGGTTGTTGAAAATTATGAATTGTGTCCACACTGTGGATTTATACGTTCTGAAAAGGAAGTTCATAAAAAGTCTTGTGGCCATGATGAATCACATTTTGTTAAAGTCGTTAAGGTAAAAACAACTAATGAAGTAGATGGTAGAGTTACTAAATGTGTTAGTTGCGAAAATGTTAATAGATTAGGTATTTTAAGAGGTTTTTTCTCTGGTCAAGAGGCATCAACATCAGTTATTGGTACATCCCTTTTCGAGGAATTACCTAGTCATATAAAAAAAGTTATTATACATGAATCAAATGAGGATGATGGATTTGATGTAGATTTAAGAGAATCTGTTGAAGAGGAAGCAAAAGCAAAACAATTTATCGCATTCTCAGATAGTAGACAAGCAGCTGCATATTTTTCAAGCTACTTTTCAGTTTCATATGATGGAATTTTGTATGGCAGATTAATAAGAGAAGAGTTGAATTCGTCTAAAAATAATCAAACTGAATTGCCATTATTTATCAGTAATCTTTCTACTCGAATGAAAGATAATAAAATTATTCCATTTGATGAATATTTACATTGTTTAAAAACAAATTCTGTTGCTTCATTTGACTATGAGAAAGTCGCATGGCAGGCAGTCTTAAAAGAATTTGTCGATTGTAATTCCCATAATTCATTGATTGGTTTGGGTTTATTAGGACTTGATTTTAATAATGTTTTAAAATTTGGCCCACATAAAAAATACAACTTGAATGTAGATGAAGTAAAAGATATTTGTATGGTATTTGTAATGGGTATGTTAGCTGATGCAGCTATGTATTATCCAAAAGGAATGAATGCTAATGATAAAGAATTCTTTACGCATAATGGCATTGAGTTAACATATTTGAAAGATTCCGGAAGTAAGTATGTTAGATCATTTATACCTCAAAATGATTCATTCTCAAATAAGCGTTTAGATTATTTAACTCGAGTACTAAAAAAAGTAGATGATAAGATTGAACGTGAGGATGTTAAAAAAGTTCTTGATCAAATCTGGGGTGCCTTCTTTGCACCAAATGCAGCTGGAAAACCTCAAATATTATATAGAGATAACAACGCTCACTACAAAGTTAATTTAGAGAATTTGGTAGTTGATAAAAATAAAAAATGGTGTCGTTGCGACAGATGTAATAAGATAACTGCATTTAATGTAAAAGGTGTATGCCCTACTTATCATTGTGATGGTAATCTAGTTGAAATAGATAATGATGAAATTGAAAAGAGTAATCATTATTATAGAATGTATCACGATTTAGCAATTGAGCCTATGCGTGTTGTTGAACACACAGCCCAATTAAATAGAGAAGAAGCATATAACTATCAAAATCTATTTAAAGATCAAAAAATAGATGTTTTGAGCTGCTCTACAACATTTGAAATGGGTGTTGACGTTGGTGATTTGGAAACTGTATTCATGAGAAACATGCCACCATCAGCATCAAATTATGCTCAAAGAGCAGGTCGTGCTGGTCGTAGCGCTCAATCTGTTGCATTTGCTTTAACATTTTGTAACAAATCTAATCATGATTTCAATTATTTTGAAAAGCCAACAGAAATGATAAGTGGTACAATCTTGCCACCACAATTCAAAGTTGATAATGAAAAGATTTGTATTAGACATTTATATTCATCAGCATTTTCATATTTCTTTAAGATTTATCCTGATTACTTTACTAATGCTAAAGATATGATGGAAAAATGTGATAAGACAGGATTAAGTGGATATGAAGTATTTAAATCTTTTTTAGAATCTGAATCTTCATATAGAGATGATTTGAAAGAATATTTAAAGGAGTCTGTTCCAAATTCATTACAATCAAAATTTATGATTGATTCTTTTGGCTGGGTAAAATGGTTATTTGCTTCTAATCACGATGAGTATCCAAGTTTATTTGAAGTTAGAGATGTATATTTAAAAGAATTAAATACATTAAGAACAGAATATGACAAAGCCAAAGCAGCTGGCGAAGGCGAACAATTTAGCTTCTTAAAACGAATTCAAACATATGAACAAGAAAAAATAATTAATTTCTTATCAAGAAATAATATATTGCCTAAATATGGATTCCCTGTAGATACAGTTGAACTTGAAAGTAATACTAAAACAAAGGCAGATGATCTAAGTGGATTAGATTTATCTAGAGACTTATCCATGGCAATATCTGAATATGCTCCTGGATGTCAGGTTGTAGCTAACAATAAACTTGTTACTTCAAGATTCATTAAGAAGGTTCCTGGATTTGATTGGCGAAAGTATGATTATGTTGAATGTGATAATTGTAGAACTTTAAATGTTACAACACACGTGTTTGTTGCAAAAGGCGATAAACATCCTTTGTGTAATTGTAAGCAATGTGCCGCAGAATTAGATTCAAAGAAAATTAAAACTTTCTTGATTCCTGAATTTGGCTTTATAGCTGATGAAAAAGTTGGAAAACCATCTTTAATTAAGCCAGAAAAAACGTATAGAACAGAAGCTTCATTCTTTAGTAATAATGAACCAGCAGCTGAAAATAAGTATATGATCGGCGATACCGAAGTAAGTATTGCTATGGTTGGTAATGATGGTGAAATGGCTATGTTGAATACTACTGATTTCTTTGTATGTCCTACTTGCGGATATACAATAGAAGCACCTGCAGGAACAAATCTATTCTTGAAGACTTTACCTGATAAGAAAGGCCATAAAGATTCAAAAGGATATCCATGTAAGAAGGGTACTGAATTAGAAAAGTATTCATTAGGTTATAAATTTAAAACAGATATTATTAGAATTAGAATCAATCAACCATTAATGTCTGGTAATAAAATTCATGAAGAAGCATATTCTATTCTTCAAGCATTGATTTTGGCTGCATGTAAAGAATTAAATATTGAAAACACAGAAATTGCTGGATGTTTACAATATTATTATAATGGTGGTTCAAATTATAGTTATATCTTATATGATAAAACTCCTGGAGGAGCAGGTCATGTTAAGAGATTAAATAATAAAGATACCATTTTACATGTTTTAATCAATGCGATGAATTTGGCTCAAAAGTGTCCTAACTGTGATGAAGATTCATCATGCTACAGCTGTTTAAGAACATACCAAAATCAAAAACATCATGATATTATCAAGAGAAATTATGTCTTCAATTATTTGGGACAAGTTTTAAATGGATATAGTGATGGTGATTCAGATAGCAAGCTAGAAGATATTTTCTTAGCAAAATTACAAAATGAAGCAGATTCTTGGAGTGTTACAGGTGCTAATAAAAATATTTATATTGGTACATTTAATGGTCAAAAATGGCGTATTGAACCTCAAGTATATCTTGATCCAATGCAAAATGTAATTTCACCATCTAAGCCAGATTTTGTATTAACTCCAACTGATGATAAACAAAAGAAAATAGCAATTTTCACAGATGGCTTTAAATACCATAATGATATAGTTCATAAAGACTCTATAAAGCGAGATGCAATTATTTATTCTGGTAATTATAGAGTATGGAGTTTGAGCTGGCGTGATGTTAAAGAAATAAATGACGGCAAAATATTTGCAACTGAAGTGTTTGATGAAAAGAATCTTCCTTCTAAATTGGCAGGAAATAAGTTAGCTGTTAACTATAAAAATGCATTTAGATTGCTAATTAATTATTTAAAGAATAGTGATTCAGAGGCAATATTTAAAGCAACTGCTGAAGCTTATTTCAATGCTATGATTGGTAAAGCATACAAGAAAGAAGATGCTTTATATGAATTGGCTCAATTAAATAATCAATTATCTATAATAGATAAAAATAATCTTAAAACGATTGATAAATATGTTATAGATAACGATTGTCAGATGTCAGCATATCTATTTGATGATGGTAAAAAGACTGTTGTTTCTTATATTCAAGATTATATTCAAAAGAGAAAGATTAATTTTGCTTTTGATTGGAATGCATATATTCAATTCAATAATATTATGCAATTTATGGATTCGTTTATAACTGTTACTCAACAGGGATTAGATGACGAATATTATTCTATTCTAGATAATGTTGAAAAGATTGATGAAACAGTATCTGATGAATGGAAAGATATAGTTCAACAAGTAGTAGATGCTGATGCAAAGGCATTTATTAAAGAATGTATAAAGAGAAATATGATTCCACCAACAACTGTAGGTTTTGAATTAGAAACTGGTGAAATAGCAGAACTTGAGTGGGATAATTTAGATGTAGTCTATTTAACTAATGAGCAAATGGATTATAAAGATGCATTTGTTGAAAAAGGATTTGAAGTAGTAAATTCAATAGATGATTTTGAAAAAATAACAGCTGAGTAAGGAGGGACCGATTATATGTCAAATGTTACAATAGCAATATATAGTGATTTTTTGTCAGCCTTTACTGAATTACCTCTAGGAATTCAAAATAAAACAAACAATTTTATAAAGAAATTTAAACAAAATCCTAAAGATCCTGGAATCAATCTTGAGAAGATTTTCAATCCATATGATGACAAATTTTATTCAGGAAGAGTGGATAAAACATATAGAGTTATTATTGCCATACAAGAGAAGACTAACACCTATATTTTGCTATGGGTAGATCATCACGATGAGGCATATGATTGGGCGAAATCAAAGAAAATAGAAGTAAATAAATTAACTGGATTACTTCAACTATATGATATTATTCCTATTAAGACTGAAGAAAAACCTGTTGTTAATAAACTATTTGATAAGTACACTGATGACCAATTAATAGCTCTAGGTCTACCAGAATTACAAATACAATTTGTTAGATCTATAAAGAACGAATCAGAATTCTTTGAAAATAAGAAAGCATTCTCAAATGATGTTTATGAATATTTAGAATTTTTGGTTAATGGTGTTGATTATTCTGAGGTATTAGAATTGATTCAAGACTTAGATGCTGAAAATGAATCAACTGATGATTTTGATAAAGCTTTAAAGACAAGCGGAAATGTTCGTTCATTTGCTGTTGTTGAAGGCCAAGAAGAATTAGATAAGATGTTTGATGCACCTCTTGATAAATGGAGAGTATTCTTACATCCCTCTCAAAAGAGATTAGTAGATAGAGATTTTTCTGGCCCAGCAAGAGTATCTGGTGAAGCTGGAACTGGTAAAACAGTTGTTGCTATGCATAGAGCTAAATATTTACTAGGTATGGATAAAAAGGTCTTATTTACGACATTTACCGCAAACCTAGTGGGTGATATTGAAACCAATATTATGAAAATATTGAGCCTTCAAGAAGCTAAAAAGTTAGATGTAAAAGGTATAGATTCAGTTATTATTTCTTATTTAAAATCTAAAGGAAAGAATGCTTCAATAGTTTATGATGAAGATACATTATTAAACTACTGGGATAAAGCTATTGAATTAGCTAAAGTTAATCTTGATCTAGATTCATCATTCTATATGGAAGAATGGCGTAAGATTGCAACTGTAATGGATAATCTTACTGTTGAAAAATATATATCTGTTCCTAGAGTAGGACGTGGCATTAGACTTGATAGAAGCCAAAGATTAAATGTATGGCATGTTTTTGAAGAATATATGTCAATGCTAGAAAAAGATAAAAAAATGGATATTGATTATGCCACATATAAGGCTAGAGAAACATTAAGATTAAAACCAGAGGTTCCTTATGATTCAATAATTATTGATGAAGGCCAAGATATTAGTGCTAATGCATATAAATTCTTAAGGCAATATGCTGGCGATGAACACGAAAATGACATCTTTGTTGTTGGTGATTCACATCAGAGAATTTATAAGAACAAAGCAGTTTTATCTAAATGCGGAATTAATATTAAAGGTAGAAGTAGTTTATTAAAAATAAACTATAGAACTACTGAAGAGACAAGAAAGTACGCATATAGTTTCTTACATGGTATTAATTTTGATGATGTTGATACAGAATATGCTGGCTTTAATAAGTGTCAGTCTTTAACGCATGGTGAAGCACCAGTTATTCAAAACTTCAAAACTTATAATGAGCAATTAGAATATGTTTCAAATGAAATTAAGAAACTAGTTGACAGTGGCGTTCATTATGAAGAAATATGTATCGTTTCTAGAACTCACAAGCAAATTGAACTTGCTAGCAAAGAATTAAATAAAAACGGTATTCCTTCTTATGAAATAAATAGTAATAAAGAAGATAATAATAGCGAGCCAGGAGTTCGTGTTGCTACAATGCATAGAGTAAAGGGCTTAGAATTTAGATATGTATTTGCTATTTCAGTAAATAAAAATATTATTCCAATGCCAAGTACTAATATTGACAAGACTGATAATGATGAAAATTATACAATTGAAAGATGTTTATTATATGTTTCAATAACACGTGCTCAAATAAAAGCATATGTTTTAAGTTATGGTGAACCATCAAACCTTATTGTTACTAAAAAAGAAAATGAAGACACTTCAAAAATTAAAGAAGATGTTGATAAATATATAGTTAAGCATTTAGGAAAACAAGAATTTATTGTTTTAGAGGATAGTCTAGGAGACTTTGCACCTTCTGAATGCAAAATGATGAGCACTGTTGATGGTTCATTAAAAAAAGGAAAGAAATCTCGAAGTCTTAATGAAGTTTTAGATCATATGGATGATACATTTCAAGAGGCAGTATTTTATCACATCGATACTAAGCAACTTGATGAAGTTGAAGTTTATAATAGAGCTCACATAGATAGAAGATTGTTCTCAAAGATTAGATCTGATAGAAACTTTAAACCAAGCAGAAAAACCGCTATAGCATTATGCTTTGGTTTAATGTTGAATCTAGATGAGACAATCGATCTACTTGAAAAAGCTGGATTTGTATTATCACATTCATCTAAGGCTGATTTGATCATAGAATATTTTATAGAGAAAAAAGAATATGATTTATTTGTTTTAAATCAAGTTCTATATGATTATGGAGAGGCACCTTTATATTTTTAAAATGTCGTGGTAGATGCGACCAATTCGATTATTATTTTTGGTATACTATCTTTGCAAATAACCAAGGAGGATACAAAAATGAAAGAGAATTTAACAGAGTTAGTATTTATTTTAGACAAGAGTGGTTCGATGTGTGGATTAGAAGCTGATACTATTGGAGGATTCAATTCACTTATTGAAAAACAAAAGAAAGAAACTGGTGAAGCAGTTGTTTCAACAGTATTATTCAGTGATGATTCTAAGGTGCTTCATAATAGAGTTAATCTTCAAGAAGTAGGTAAAATGACTGATAAGGAGTATTTTACATCAGGATGTACAGCTTTACTTGATGCTGTTGGTTCAGCTATTAAACATATTGTGAAGGTGCAAGATTCATTATCTGATGAAGAAAAACCAGCTAAGACTTTATTTGTTATTACAACAGATGGTCAAGAAAATGTTAGTCATGAATATACATATGCTAACATTAAAAAGTTAATCGAAAAGCAAAGAGAGTTAGGTTGGGAGTTTATTTTCTTGGGTGCTAATATTGATGCAGCTGAAGAAGCCGCAAAAGTTGGTATCTTAAAAGAAAATGCTGTTAATTACAATTGTGATGAAGTAGGTGTTGAATTGAATTATAAGTCCTTAAATATGGCAATTGGCAGTGCAAGAAGAAATAAAAAAATAGATTCATCTTGGCGTGCTGAAATTGACGAGGATTATAAGAAAAGAAATAAGAAGTAATTCATCAAAGGAGGTTGATGCACTATGGAAATAACCCTAAACAATATAAAGGAAATTTCGCTTGTTACGGATTATGTTTTTTATGGTTATGACGAGGACGCATACACTGATTTACTTAGAATATCAAAGAATTGGATTTCTTATAAGAGAACTAATTTTCATACAAAGAAAGAAGTGTGTTCGTGGTCATATAAAACAACATCAGAAGCATACAATAGAAAATTTGAACGTTTAATTAGTGATGTTGAAAGAGCATTTGAAATTACAGATATAGTTTCTATTACTGATTGCGGTTGGTTTAATCTTAGAGTAACATTTAAGGATAATTCGCATGTAGATTTACATAGAGAAGGTAATTTTGCTATGCAAAGTTTAGATTATCTAGCTCGAAGTATTAAAGAGTTAATTCCAAGACATGAAAAGTATTCAGACTTTCTTGATGATGAATTTTCTAGAGATAATTTGACAAAAGAATTATTACAGGAAATTGATAAAGATAAGATTGTTGCTCTTATGTATGCTGAAGGTGGAGCAATTGCTGGACTTCCATTTAGTATGGATGGATTTAATGTAGGTACAATCATTTGTTGTTTAATTTCAAAAATGTTTATTTTACTTATCTTTATTTCTATCGCTTTAACGTTAGCATGTGTTGCAAAAACCAAATTATGGCTATCTATCATTTGTGTTTTAGGTGGTGGAATGCTTTTGTTTATGATGATTCCTATGATGACACCACTGGATGCAGGAATTTTAAATGTCATTATGTGTTTAGCTGGTGGTTTATTATTTAGTATTGGACTTGCTTTTGTAAGTAAACTCATCCTTAACAAAACAAGTTTGGTTTAAAAATTGAGGTGATGATCATTTAAAATGAAAAATAATAATGATACTTATACAAATAATGTAATAAGTGATGCTGAATTTATTAAATTTATGGAAGCCAAAACTTTTAAAGAAAAAATTAAAATATTAATAATCCATTCGGAAAATAATCAAAAAAATATTGAAAATAGGAGGAAAAATAATATGGAAAAATATAAAACTGATTATGTCGTTTCGGAAGAAGAAATTGCCAAACAATTTGAAGAATTTTGTAACACAAAAGGGATTAAGGCTAAATTTAAAGTAGCCATTAGTCAAATGAAAGAAAATGCTTATCAGCAACATGAACAAGATAAAGCAAATCTTGAAGCAGTAAGAAACTCCAAAGAAAATCAAGAATTCAAAGAATTTCTTCACACGAAAGGCTTTAAAGCTAAATGTCGTCTTGTAATTGAAAACATGAAAAAAGGTGCTAAAAATGCCAATGCGGATACTGCAAGAAAAATTGATGAACTCAATCAAAAGACAAAAGCCAGCATCAATGCTCATAAAGTTAATTCCAATGAAAATAGAGAATATTCAGCAAAACAGCTTTCAGAAGAATTCAATGCCTTTTTAAAAGAACATGGTCTTGATGAAAAATATAGTGTAGAAATTGTTGAGGAATAAACTAGAAAAAGCTTTATCAGGAGAACAATTTGTAGTGATAAAGAAATATATCTTTTTCAAAATAAGGTAAAAGATATGCTTTACGAATTTCATCATTTAAAGCCTACGGATCCTAAAAGAACTTGCTAAATCAGCAAAAAGAAAAACAATAAATTAAATAATAACAACTAGAGTTTATATGACTTTGGTGGTTTTTTCTTGCCTTTAGTCTGCGTTCATTTGCGTTCACTTGCGTGCATCTGCGTGCATTGTATCAAAATAGTACTATTTTGCCAGTTAAAAATAAGTTCTTTTGAACACAAACTAGTTAGGTAGCTAACTATAAAAAGAGGTTGATATATCAAGGTAATTTATACTTTGATTATCAACCTTTTTTTACTATTCGAAAAAAGTGTCATTTAAATTGTTATGTAAATTGTTTTAATAATATTTCAAAAGTAAAAAAACATGTCAATAAAAAAGACAGATCTCCTAAACTCATAGTGAGCCATTTTAAGACAATCTGTCTATGCTAATATATTATGATATTATTATTTTAATCATCTTGTTTTCGTTGGTTATTATTTTAAAAATTTCAATTAATTCCTTTTTGTCTTCGTAATAATCTAAGTTTATTAATTTGATTGTTAAATCATTTTTTATAAAAGTTAAGGCATCGATTAAGGCATCATAGTTAGAAGAATAAAGCCCAGTTATTTTTGTTTTTAAAAATGATAATAATAAATCTTTTGTATTAAGCTTTTTAAAATCTAAAATTATTTGTTTCATTATACAAACCTCAAGATTGAAAAAGAAGCGTAGTGGTCATTTGTGTAAAAAATTAAGAAATCAGAAGAAAAGACAATTCTTTTAGCGTTGCGACTACCACCACGATAATCAATATCAAATTCAGTGTAAGTACGACCAGTTTTTGCTGGAAGTAAGCCTTCTCGATTATAGAATTTGTCACCACCAACACTTAATTTATTATTAGGAGTATAGTCCTTTGATGAAAATTCACTTTTTGTTTTAAAATTATTAGGTAATTTGTGGTAAGTATAAATATAGGTTCCAACCTCTTCCATTGAAGAATAAACTTCACTTTCAGAAATATAAATATCAGCTAGTGTTATGATTATAACTGCCATTCCAAAATTTTCAAAGTCATCTTCATCAGAATCGGATGGCAAATTAGGAGTAGGATTCTCAGTATTTTGATTAGGTGTGTTACTATTAGAATCATTATTATTGACTTGGGCAGCACAGCTAGCAAGTATAATTGTTAAAAATATAATAAATATTCCAAAAAATTTTTTCATATTGTTTGCCTCTCTATTTTAAATTTTAACATAGTTAGACAAACTTGTAAACTAACCTAGCATTACATCTAAAATCATCATTATGACAAAACCTATACATACACCGATATTACAAAGATTCCCCTTTGCTGAAGGGATTAATTCATCAACAACAACATAGACCATTGCCCCTGCGGCAAAGGATAAGAAGTATGGCATTGTTGGGGCTATATAGTAAATCAAGATAAAGGCTATGATACTAGCTATTGGTTCAACAACTCCCGAAAGAAAGCCACTCATGAAGGCTTTGAATTTACTTTTTTGATCAATTAAATTAAGCGAAATAATACTACCCTCAGGAATGTTTTGAATACCGATTCCAAAGCTTAAGGCTAGGGCAGTTGTAGCAATGAGAGTATTGCCACTCATAGCTGCCGCAAAAGCCACACCTACTGATAAACCTTCGGGAATATTGTGAATCACTACTGCAAAATTAAGCATATTCACATTCTTTTTTTTAGATGTGAAATGGTCAAATATCATTAATATTGTCATACCCAATATAAAACCAATGGAGGCTGGGATATAACAGGTATAAGGATTATCACCTGACAATTCAATAGCCGGGATAATTAGTGACCAAATTGATGCTGCCAGCATAACTCCAGCAGCGAAACCCTCAATTAAATTTTTTATTTTAGGATTGATATCTTTTTTTAGTAAAAACACTAGTGCTGAACCAATTGTAGTACCGATGAGGGGAATTAAAAATCCGAGAAGTATTAGTTTCACTTTTATCACCTAATATTATAAGTATGATTAAATAATACTCATATTTAGGACAAAAAAACTTTTTTTAGAAAAACTGTAAAAAAATCACGATTTATGATATAATGTGTTGTATATAGGCTTGGAGGAAAGATTATGGAAAAGATTACATATAAAAAATCATTTTCAGCAAAATTAGTATTAGCTCAGGAGACTATACCATTTTATCAAGGTATAATGGATCTATGTGCTACTCATAAAAAAGTACATACTCGGTTAAGTTTTTCAAAGCAGACTATTAATTTTGGAAAAAATAAAGTTGGTGTAATTAAGATTGCTCGTAAGAGCATTTCTCTACATTTAGCTTTGAATCCTAGTGATTATGATTTTGAAGAATATAAAAGTATAAAGGATGCTTCTAATACTAAGCAAGGTGAAGTTTATCCTTTAATTATTAATATTAAAAATAAGAAGAATTTTAGACAAGCCTTAGGCTTATTAGAAACAGCTTTAGCTAATGTAGGAGCAACAGCTTTATGCGTGGCACCAGATATTGATTATAGAGATGTTTTCTATGTAAGAAGTTTTGAAACTTTATTAGCTCAAGGCCTTATAAAGAAATATGTAAGGAAACTTGTTGATGGTAAGGTGGTTGAGGTTGAAGAAGTTGTGCAAACTGAACCAATCAAACCTATTGTTAAAGAAATAGTACCACAATATAATGTCAATTTCACAGCTAAGCTTCTATATGAGGCAACTGGTAAAGCAAAAGATTTATATATTATCACAAGCTATAGTAATTGGGATCCTAAGAAAGCTGTTAAAATGAAAGCAAATCCTGATAATACATTTACAGCTTCAATGTCTTTCCCAAAAGGGACAGCTTTAGAGTTTAAAATTTGTCGTAGTGCAAATTGGAAAGATGTTGAAAAAGGTATTTGGAAGGAAGAAATTGTTAATCATAATTATGTGATTGTTGATAAGGATTTAGAAATTGAGGATTTGATATATAACTTTAGAAAAGATTAGGGGTTCATTTTGGACCTTTAATTTTTTATGTGGTAGTTATTTTAGATAAATGTTGTGGATGTAATTATCGATGGTTTTATTATTTAAAGCCATTATAATGATATAAATTATATTCCAAATACTAAGCCGAATATTTATAGTTTGATGCCTATGTTATAAATGTTATCTTTTTTATAACTAGTTATCGTGGCAAAATTATAGACTAATTCATCAAAAAAAGGCGAAGAAATAGTGCTTGTTTAAAAGAGTTTTAGTAAAAAATATTATTAATATTTTTCAACAACGCTTGGAATTTTGGTTAGAAGTCTTAGGAGAATAGTGTATGAAAGTAATTAAAAAACAAAACAATAGTAAGATGTGTATTATATGTGGCATGGATAATAAGGCCGGAGTGAATGCTCAATTTTATGAAATGGAAGATAATAGTGTTTGTGGTCTTTTTAAATTTAAAGAAGAACATCAAAGTTATCCAGGAAGAGTTCATGGTGGTATGATTAGTGCTATGCTTGATGAACTTGCTTGTCGGGCCTATTGGGTTTTAGAGCCAAGAAAGCTTGGTGTAACATTAGATCTTCAAACAAAATATCGTAAGCCTGTACCCTATGGTGTAGAATTAAAAGGATTAGGGAAAATAACAAAATTGACTAGTCGTTTTTTTATTGCCGAATGTTCCATATTAAATGAAAAAAATGAAATTTTAGCTGAAGGTAAAATAAGATATTTAATTATGCCTGATGAGAAAATCACTTCAGCATCATATGATGATGAAATGTGTTATTATATAGCTGATGATATTAAGGAAATAAATATATGAGATTAGATAAATTATTAGCACATCTAAATTATGGCTCACGTAAAGAGGTCAAAAAATACATTAGAAGTGGTTTAGTATTAGTTGATGGTGATGTAATAGTAGATGACAACTATAAAATTGATGAAAGCAAGGCTGTGATTACCTTTTTAGGTAAGAAAATAGAATATAAGGAATTACTATATTTTATAATGAATAAACCAAAGGGTTACATTTGCGCAACAGTTGATAAGGAACCTACCGTTATAGATTTAATAGTTGGTTATCAAAATCGTGGTCTTTTTCCAGTTGGTAGACTTGATAAAGATACAACAGGATTATTATTAATTACTAATGACGGATTATTAGCTCATGAATTGTTAGCCCCTAAAAACCATGTTGATAAAATTTATGAAATGAGCTTTAGTGGGGTGTTCAAAGAAGAATATTTTAAAAAATTTATTGATGGTATAGTTTTAGATGATGGATATAAATGTCTTAGTGCCAAATTTGAACTTCTTTCTGCTAATAAGGGCAGAATAACAATCAAAGAAGGAAAATATCACCAAGTTAAAAGAATGATGCATGCTTTAGGTTTGGAAGTTATTGATTTAAAGCGTGTTTTATTTGGTCCTTTAGAGTTACCTGTTGATTTAAAAGAAGGATTTTATCGAGAATTAACTGAGGCAGAATTAAAGTTGTTGAAAAGATAATAAAAAAATAAAATTTTGCTGGGAATATCTTTTGAAAATTTCCCAAAAATAATTAAAGATTAGTCCATTTATCCTTTTGATGTTTAATAGATTGTAAGTACTTAATAAATGAATCATGTTTATAAGGATGGGACATTGGAGGATATTATCAACCACATATCTATAATGTAGAAACTAATACCATACCAAAAAACCAAATGCATATTCTAAAAAGATACTTATCTTCAAGATAATACCTTTAACCCTTTACGTATTACTTTTTTAGTCATTCGTTAAGGGCGTTTTTTTAATAATGGATGTCCAATTTTACTATATAAGAAAGTTTCTTGTTTATAATACTATCATATGATAAAATATAGATACCATATCAAAGGGAGATGATATTCAATGTTAAATAATTCTAATTTAACATTCATTAAATAGAAAAAGCTATATTTTAAAGAAAATAAATATGATTTTGTATTTGTAATAAGAGGTCGAAAATGAAAAAGAATTATTTGTTATGTATTTTACTTTTTTTCTCTTTATTTATGATGATGTCTTGTGATAACAATTCTGGATATTATTTTATCGAGGGAGAATTTTATTCTAAAGAAAATTACAATGATGAATATGCTGAACGTAATGAAGATTATCAAGATGCTATGTTGAAAATTAAAGAAATTGATAAAAATGCATATTTAGAAGCAAATGGACTTAATGTGGTAAAAGATGTATCAAGTGATAGAATTGGAGATTATTACTCAATTGAATTACTTGTTTTTTCAAAAGAAAAAAATGATTATATTCAATTGAATTATTATAATTTAAAAAGAGAACCTCATATGCATGCAATTGCTTATCGAGATGATGCTGGGCATTTATTATGCCCAAATGAATTAAAAAATCAATCCAATACTCTTTGGAAATATACAGTTAGTCATCAAGGGTATAGAGGAGAATTTTATTTAAGAGATTTTTAATATAAAACATAAATTCAACATTTATGAGTCTATTTCAGAAGATTATCATAGAGTTAGTTGTAATTGTGGAGTTAACTACATAGAAAATCATTCATATGTTACTGCATTGGCATTGAATGAAAACACATATTGTTATTTATGTGGTCATAAAAAGCATACTGGTACACCTTTATAATTAGTAATATAGCATTTCAAAACTATTTCTTCATAATTTAAACTAATTAAGGCAACTCAAGTCATTAGACATAAGGAATTATTATTTTTCTCATGGATTTCACCTCGTTTTTATTATAATTTGTCGAGCGCGAAACCTCTAGAGGTTTTCCTTTCTTTTAAAAAAATTCTTTCAGAATGTGGGGACACATTCCCCACACCCTTTGTTATATTTGGGAAATAATCAAAATATAACCATTAGGAAATTATCATAAGATAATCATAAAAGATAATAAAAAAATAAAATTTTGCTTGACATAAAAAAATCATAGAGGTATAATGTAGAAGCACTTGTATAAAAAAAGTGTGTTTTTAGTCTTTGAAAACTATATATAACGGAACGAAAAGAAACAAAAGAGAGTCAAGAAACACTTTAAGGAAATAAAAA
>CANQBD010000010.1 GCA_947589245.1 uncultured Anaeroplasmataceae bacterium | reverse complement strand
TTTACTTTAGTAAATAAATTTAATCAAAATTCAATTTAATCCTAAATTTTGGGGTGTTAAATCCCAAATACGGGACTAACTTTAATAAGTTAGTTTTTATTTTTTGATAGCGTTTTATGTTTTCATCACTTTTTCAGTTAAAAAATGTAAAAAAATAAAAAAATTGCCCTTTGATGAGTGTTAAATTGTTGATAATTTTTTTTAAAAATATTATAATAAATGTATATTAAATTTATTTTATCTCATTAGGAGGACATTATGAGTGAGAAAAAGAAAAGAATGGCGATAGATGGTAACTATGCTGCTGCATATTCTTCATATGCATTCACAGAAGTTGCTGGTATCTATCCTATTACTCCATCATCACCTATGGCGGAGTACACAGATGAATGGGCTTCTCAGGGAAAGAAGAATCTATTCGGCATGCCTGTTAAGGTAGTAGAAATGCAGTCAGAGGGAGGCGCTGCTGGTACTGTTCATGGTTCTTTACAAGCTGGTGCTTTAACTACTACATATACTGCATCTCAAGGCTTATTATTAAAAATTCCTAATATGTACAAAATCGCTGGTGAATGCCTACCAGGCGTTATCCATGTTTCAGCGCGTACTTTAGCTGCACAATCTCTTGCGATTTTTGGTGATCATCAGGACGTTATGGCTTGTCGTCAAACTGGTTTTGCTTTATTAGCATCTGGTTCAGTACAAGAAGTTATGGATTTAGCTGGTGTTGCACATCTTTCAGCAATTTCTGCTAGTATCCCTTTCCTTCATTTCTTTGATGGTTTTAGAACTTCTCATGAAGTAAATACCATTGAACCAATTGATTATGAAGTATTCGATAAGTTATTGGATCGTGAAGCTGTTGCTAAATTTAGAGCAAATGCTTTAAATCCAGCTCATCCAAAAACTCGTGGTACAGCTCAAAATGATGATGTATATTTTCAAACAAGAGAATTACAAAATCAAAAGTACGAAGGTGTTTATCCTGTTGTTGAAAAATATATGGATGCTATTTCAAAAGCAACTGGCCGTACTTATAAACCATATCAATTCTATGGTGATAAAAATGCAGAATATTTACTTATTGCAATGGGTTCTGTTACTGAATGTGCAGAGGAAGTTGTTGATTTCTTAACTGCAAGAGGCGAAAAGGTTGGTCTATTAAAGGTTCATTTATATCGTCCATTTGTTGTTGATAAATTTTTAGCAGCTATTCCAAAGACTGTCAAGAGAATTGCTGTACTTGATCGTACTATTGAACAAGGTGCATTGTATGAACCATTATGCTTAGATGTACATGCTGCATTCTATGGCAAGAAAGATGCTCCACTTATCGTTGGTGGTCGTTATGGTCTATCAAGCAAGGATACAACTCCAGATTTAGTAAATGCCGTATTTACTAACTTAAAGAGTAAAACTCCTAAGGATCATTTCACATTAGGTATTAATGATGATATCAAACACACTTCATTAGAAGTTACTGAACAAATTGATGTTGCTGATAAGACTACAACTGAGTTATTATTCTTCGGTTTAGGTTCTGATGGTACAGTAGGTGCTTGTAAGAATATTTCTAAGATTGTTGGTGACTATACAGAATTTTATTCTCAGAGCTATGCAGCTTATGACTCTAAGAAGTCTGGTGGTTCAACTCGTCTTCACTTACGTTTCTCTAAGAATCCAATCAGATCTACTTATTTAGTAAATCAACCACATTTCGTATCTTGTTCACTTGATGCATATCTTGATAAATTTGATATGATTTCTGGTTTACGTGATGGTGGTACTTTCTTATTAAATACTGTTGTTGATAAGGATCATATTGAAGAACGTTTACCAAACAGCTATAAGCGATTATTAGCTGAAAAGCATGCTAAGTTCTATATTATTAATGCTAACGCTGCTGCTAGAGAATGTGGTTTTAGACCTGGTTTGGGTGTTAACACTGTTATGCAATCAGCTTTCTTCCAATTAAATGAACAAATTATGGATTATGAAGAAGCAAAGCAACATATGAAAGAATTTGCTACAAAGACATATTCTAAGAAGGGTGCTGATGTAGTTGAACAAAATCATAAGGCAATTGATTTAGGTGGCTCAAGACTTGTTGAGGTTCAAGTTAAACCTGAATGGGCTAGCTTAAAAGATGAAGTTAAGAAGGTTGATGCCAGCCGTCCAGCATTTGTTCGTGAAATTGCTGATGTTATCAATTCTATAAAGGGTGATTCATTACCACTTTCTGCATTTGCTAAATTTGGTGATGATTGCCATATGCCACAAGGTACAGCCGCTTATGAAAAGCGTGGTGTAGCTTCTGATGTTCCTCTATGGACTTCTACAAACTGTATTCAATGTAATCAATGTGCGTTTGTTTGTCCTCATGCATGTATCCGTCCATTCTTATGTACTGAAGAAGAAGTTAAGAATGCTCCTCAAGGTGCTCAATTCTTAGATGCAACAGGATTTAAGGGCTATAAATATACATTACAAATTTCTACATTAGATTGTACAGGTTGTGGTGTCTGCTTAACGGTATGTCCTGGTAAGCCAACTAAGGATGCTGAAGGTAACCTTGTTAAGAATCCAGCATTAACATCTCATACTATGGCTGCTTCAAATGCTAATAAAGAAGCTGAGGTTTGTGCTTATTTCTATAATCATGTAACATACAAGAGTGAAGTTGCAGGTAATGCAAATTCTAAGAATTTACAATTCACTAAGCCTTTATTTGAATTCTCTGGAGCTTGTGGTGGTTGTGGTGAAACTCCATATGTTAAAGCTGTATCTCAATTATTTGGTGATCGTATGCTAGTAGCTAATGCTACAGGTTGTACCTCAATTTATTCTGGTTCATATCCTTCAAGCCCATATACAACTAATGCTGAAGGTCGTGGTCCAGCTTGGGCTAACTCATTATTTGAGGATAATGCTGAATTTGGCTTTGGTATGACAATGGCCGTTGAAACTTTACGTGATAGATTACAAAATGTTATGGCTTTAAATCTTGAAGCTATGCCTGCTGAAGCTAAGAAGTTATGTACTGAATGGATGGAAAATCGTCATTCAGGCTTAGTAACAAAGGAATTAGCTCCAAAGATTGTTGCTGCTATGGAAGCCTTAAATACTCCATATGCAAAAGAAATCTTATCATTAAAGGATTATTTAGTTAAGATTAGTCAATGGATCATCGGTGGTGATGGTTGGGCTTATGATATCGGTTATGGTGGACTTGACCATGTTATTGCCAACAATCAAGATGTTAACATCTTAGTTGTTGATACAGAGGTTTACTCTAATACTGGTGGTCAATCTTCTAAGTCTTCAAGAACCGGTGCTATTGCTAAGTTTGCTGCTGCTGGTAAGCCAACATTTAAGAAGGATTTAGCTTCAATTGCTATGTCTTATGGTCATGTCTATGTTGCAACAGTTTCTCATGGCTATAACCAAAATCAAGTTATTAAGGCATTAAAGGAAGCTGAAGCTTATAATGGTCCATCAATTGTTATCTGTTATGCTCCATGTATTGCTCATAACATTAAAAAAGGCTTATTTATGAGTCAAATGGAAGCAAAGAAAGCTACAGAATGTGGTTATTGGCCAACATTTAGATACAATCCAGATTTAGCAAAAGAAGGTAAGAATCCAATGCAATTAGATTCTAAGGAACCTGATTGGTCTAAATATAATGACTTCTTAATGAATGAAGGTCGTTATGCTCAATTAGTAAATATTAATCCTGAAAAGGCTAAAGAATTACTAGAAATCAACTTAAAAGATGCTCAAAAGCGTTATGCTAACTATACTCGTTTAGCAAATATTGAATATCCTAATAAGTAAAAATAAATAAAAAAAACTGTGAAGGTTTGGCAATCCGAATCTTCACAGTTTTTTATTTGTTTTAATATTGAATTTTTTATTATTTATTTTATAATTTTAATTAAGAAGTGAGGTTATAAAATTATGTTCAAAATAGGTTGTCATTTATCAATTAGTAATGGTTTTTTAAAAACAGCAAAGACTATAATTGAATTAGGAGGAAATACTTTCCAATATTTTTCAAGAAATCCTCAAGGTGGAGCAGCAAGATCATGGGATCAACAAGACTTTGAAAGTTTTATGGAATTTGCTAAGTATAGTGGTATAGAAGTTTTATTATGTCATGCTCCCTACACCTTAAATGCTTGTTCTGCAACACCATCAACTCGTGATTTCGCAAGAATGATTTTTAAAGCCGATATTGAGATGCTAGAACATTTTTCTAATGCTTTATACAATTTTCATCCCGGTAGTCATACTGGTCAAGGTGTAGAAGTAGGGATTGATCAAATTGTTGAAATTTTAAATGAAGTTTTATACTCTGAAATGAAGACAACTGTTTTACTTGAATGCATGGCTGGTAAGGGCAGTGAAATAGGTCGTAGCTTTGAAGAGATTGCTGAAATAATTTCTAAGGTCAAGCTTAAGGATAAAATAGGTGTTTGTCTTGACACTTGTCATGTCTATTCAGCAGGCTATGATATAGTAAATGATTTAGATGGGGTTTTAAATGAATTTGATAGTATTATTGGTTTAGATAAGCTAAAAGCAATTCATTTAAATGATTCAAAGATGCCATTTGCTTCCAATAAGGATCGTCATGAAAAAATAGGTCAAGGAACAATTGGTTTAGAGGCTATAGTCAATATTATAAATCATCCTAAATTAAGGGATCTTCCTTTCTATTTAGAGACCCCTAATGAACTTGAAGGATATAAAGAAGAAATAGAATTATTAAAAAAATGTCGAAAATGATTTTTTTGTGCTAATTTTTCCTTTTAAAAGTTCTTAAAATTAAATATAATTTTAACTATGAAAAGTTGGTGTTAGCATGTTTAAATTTATTAAAAGTTTATGGTGGTTTATATCTAAAAACTGGTATCGCTATATCAGTATTGTTTTAGTAGGTTTAATTCTTACAGTTTTAAATTTAGTTCCTGGTGCAATAGTAAAAACCTTAACTGAAGCAATAGAGGAAGAAAACCTCACGAGAGATTTTTTATTAATTAGTGTTTTAATTCCTTACATAGTAACAATTGTTCTTTTATATGTCATTACAACAACTAAAAAGCTATTTCAAAATCGTTTGAAGGTAAAGCTTTATTATGCTTTGCAAGTTCGCTATATGGAAAATATTTTAGTTCAAGATGCAACTTTTTTTGAAAGATTCCAATCTGGTGATTTATTGACTAGAGCTTTAGGCGATGTTAAAAGTGTTAATTTTAGTGGGGGCAATCGTCTATTAAATATTTTCTTGGAATTTATGACTGTTGTTGTTACTTTAGTAGCAATGATTTATATTAAATGGGATTTAGCTCTTTTGTGTTTTATTCCCTTAAGCTGTATTTTTTTAGCTAATTTAATATTAAAAGCCAAAGTAAAGAAAAATTGGCAGTTAGTTAGAGAAAAGTCCTCTTTAATGGGTAATGTAGTTCTAGAAAGCATTACAAATGTTAGAACAATTAGAGCTTTTTCAAAAGAAGAAGAAAATTATCAAAAGAATTTAAAATATTCTCAGGCTACTTATGATGTTGAAAAATCTAATTTAAAAATTAATGTAATTTTCCAACCCATGTTCGAATCAATTGTCGCTATTGCGATGATTATAGCTTATGGTTTGGGTGGTTATTTTTGTTACATAGGGAGCCTAAAAGTTTCGGAATTAGTACAATTTATCTTATATTTGAATCTTTTTCAAGCTCCTCTTACCAATATTGGTAATATGATAAATAATTTCTATCAATCATTAATTTCAGCTGATCGTTTAAATGAAATATATGATTCAAAGAGTTCTGTAATTGATAAGAATGATGAAGTCTTGGATGAAATTAAATCAATTGAATTTAGAGGTTTTTCTTTCCGCTATATTGGTGATAATGAAGATGTTTTAAAGAATATTGATTTAAAAATTGAAGAAGGTCAAACAATTGGTATTGTTGGTAAGACAGGTTCAGGTAAATCAACATTAGTTCGGCAGTTAGTTCGCCAATTACCAATTGAAGAAGGAAAAATATTTATCAATGGTGAAGATATAGAAGATTTTAATCAACAAAACGTTAGAAGGCATGTTGGCTACGTTCCACAAGAACACATTTTGTTTTCGCGTTCAGTTTTAAAAAATGTTTTAATAGGTGATTCAACTGCTTCCTTAGATCAAGTCAACAAAGCGGTTTTATTAGCTGACTTTGAAAAGGATATAGAGTCTTTAACTGAAGGATATGAAACAATGGTTGGGGAATATGGTGTCACTTTATCAGGAGGTCAAAAACAGCGCTTAGCTATTGCCAGAGCCTTTTTAAAGAATGCTGATGTTTTAATTATGGATGATTCTTTGTCTGCTGTTGATGGCAAAACAGAATCTAATATTATTCATGCTTTAAAGGATTATCGAGGCAGCAAAACCAATATTATTGTAGCTCATCGATTATCAGCTGTAATGCATGCTAACCTTATAATTGTATTAGATAAGGGGGAAATTGTTGAGAGAGGAACCCATGAAGAATTGATGGCTCAAAAGGGTTGGTATTATGAGCAATTTATCACTCAACAAATGGAAGAAGGTGATGGCAATGAGTAAGAAAAAGGCAGAAGGATACTCTAAGTCAACCTTATTCAAAAAGACTTTACCATATATCTTTAGAGAAAAGTGGTTAGTAATTATCACTTTATTAATGGCTGGTGGTGTTGCAGGTCTTACAACTTTAACACCATTATTAACTAAAGAAATTTTAGATGTCCATATTAAAAATAATAATATGAATGGTGTATTATGGAATCTACTTTGGTATTTCTTAATTACTTTAGTTGTTGTCATTTTAAGATATTTATTAAATTATTTCCAAACTTTAACTGGTATGCATATTGAAAAAAATATTCGTGAAGAAGCAATTAGAAAAATTGATTATTTACCAGTTGATTATTATTCCTTAGAACCTGATGGTAAAATTGTTGCCAAGATAACTTCTGATAGTAATGGTGTAAGAACTTTCTATATGACAATGTTTTCAATAACTAATGCGTTATTGAATATTGTAATAGTCTATATAGGTTTAATTGTTCTAGAGCCAATGCTAGGCATAATTATTTTGGCTTTAGTTCCTATCATTTTGGTTTGGATCACAGTTTATCGCCGTAAGGTTCATGGTTATTATTTAGATTTAAGAGAAACAGGTTCAAGAATCACTGGTAAACTTAATGAGCTTATTAGTGGCGCTTTGATTATCCAAGATTTTAATCAAGAAGAACCAATGCTAGATGAATATAAGGCTTTAGTTAATCGTTATAATTATAATGATAAAAAAGCCAATACAATCAATATCTATTTTGGTTGGGAGTTATTAATTGCTTTAAAGCGATTAGCTGAGGTTGGAATTCTTTTCTTTTTAGGATTTCAAGCCTTAGATGTAGCTGGTGTGACTGTAACAGCGGGGTTGATAACAACCTTTATGACTTATCTTGATCGAATGATAAATCCAATCAATGCTATCTTTAATAACTTAAATGAGCTTGAAGATTCTTTAGTTGCTGCTAATCGTGTTTTTATGTTTATTGATGAACCAAATGACACAAGGATTTTAGATGGTTTACCTGCTCCTGAGGAAATTACCGGTAAGGTCGAATTTAAACACATTAAATTTGCCTATGTTGGTGATAATTATGTTTTAAAGGATTTATCACTTACAGTTGAGCCTGGTAAGAAAATTGGTATTGTTGGTCATACAGGTAGTGGTAAAACTTCATTGATGAATTTATTATTAGGCTATAATGATTATCAAAGTGGTGAGCTATTAGTCGATGGTGTTGACATTAAAACTTATAATAAAGCTTCTTATCGTAAAAATCTAGGTATTGTTTTACAAACTCCTGCCTTATTTGCTGGCACAATCAGATCTAATGTTACAATGGAAAGAGAATATCCTGATGATGAGGTAAGACAAGTTATTGAAGAGGTTGGGGCTGGTTATATGCTTAAAAAAAGTGATCTTGGTCTAGACACGCCAATTTCTTTTAAAGGTGAGAACCTATCTTTAGGTGAAAAACAACTTTTAAGCTTTGCTAGAATTCTTTTAAGAAAACCAAAAATTTTAGTATTAGATGAGGCTACTGCCAATATTGATAGTGAAACTGAAACAAGAATTAAGCATGCAATGGATGTTGTTGCTAAGGGGCGTACAACTTTTATCATTGCTCATCGTTTATCAACAATTAAAGATGCTGATGAAATTGTTGTTTTAGATCACGGCATCATCGTTGGTCGAGGAAGTCACAGTCATCTTTATGATACTTGTGCTATTTATAAAGATATGTATGATTCACAATTTGAAAAAAATAAAAAATAAAACCCAAAGAATTTACCAATTTATTTTGGTAAATTTTTTGTTTAGAAAGGGTTTAAAGGTTATTGTTGATTATTAATATTATTCTTTTAAAACTAGTAAGTTATGGAAAAAAATTGTATAATTAAGTCAAAGAAGAGAGGAATATGGGCTATGAACATTTTATCTTTATTAACACCTAAGGAAGAAACTACTTATTTAAAGTCAAAAGTGACAATTAGACAAGTATTAGAAAAATTTGATTATTATAAATTTACAGTTGTTCCTTTACTTGATGAAGAAGGTCATTATCTTACAACAGTATCAGAGGGTGATATTTTAAGATTTATTAAAAATAATTGTAATTTTAATTTGCAAATGGCCGAAGACCAATTGGTTGATAATTTAGATTTATATAGACCTTATAAAGCTTTACAAATAAATTGTACAATTAAAGATATTATTTTACTTGCAATGGATCAAAATTTTATTCCAATGATTGATGATCGAGGAGTTTTTATTGGTATTATTAAGAGAAAGGATATTATTAAATATTTTTATCAAAAGAGATATTTGGAAAAAAATAATGGAATTTAAAATATATAGTAATAAAGAAGAGTTTTTAAATGATAATCTTGCTGTTGAAGATAAAGATTTTTATGAACATCTTGAATTAGCATTCTTCTATAAAAACATCTTAGAATTTCAACAATTTAATAATGATAGCTATGCTTTTAAGTTTTGGGATAAAAAAGATTATTTATTGGTCTTGAAGGTACCTAATCGTAATCTTTTATTATATGGTTCAGTAGCTTTAGCTAGCTATGCTGCCAATACACTAGCTGATTATTATTTGCATGTTACTAATGCTTTAGGTAAAGATGATTTGGTTTTCAAATTTTTCAAGGCTTATCAAAATAGATTAAGTGCTAAAATTACTAATCAAAGAAATATGACCATTCTTTGTAATAATGAAATAGTAAAAGTAGAAGCTTCAAATAATAATGTAATTAAATTAGCTTTTAACGAATTAGAAGAGTTAGTTAATTTACATAGAGATTTTTGTAAAGAAGAATTAAAACAAGATTTATCTTATGAAGATTCTTTAAATAGCTTAAGAGCTACAGATGATATCTTTTATGCATATAAATTAGATGGTAAATTTGTTAGTATGGCTAGAAAACGCAAGGCTTATGGTAAAGCTAGTTGTATTTCAGGTGTTTATACTTTACCTAAATATCGTAAGAAAGGCTATGCTTACGAAGTGATTAAAGCTTTGCTTGCTGATAATTTTAATGATGTAAAAGGCGCCTATTTATATGTAGCCAATGATAATTTGCCGGCTTTAGGTTTATATAAGAAGCTTGGTTTTAAGTTTTATATAAAACAAACTCAAATTGATTTTGTTCAAACTAACGTAAAACAGGTGTTATTTGCTGGTGGTTGTTTTTGGTGTATGGCTAAGCCTTATTATGAATATGAGGGCATATTAAAAGTATTTAGTGGTTATGCTGGTGGTTCAGAAATTAATCCAACCTATGAAATGGTTAAGAAGGGTTTGACTCATCATCGTGAAACAGTAATGCTTGAATATAATGAAGACCTTATTTCTTATCAGGAATTACTAGATATTTATTTTTCAACAATTGATCCTTTTGATGAAGGTGGCCAGTTTATTGATCGTGGTGACAATTATACTTGTGCTATTTATACTTCTAATTTTTTAAATCGCAATTTAATTAAAGATTTTATTAAAAGGATTGAAAGTAATTTTAAAAAGACTGTTGTTGTAAAACTATTAGATGATGTAGTTTTTTATAAGGCTGAAGAGTATCATCAGGACTATGCTTTAAAAAATCCCGAGTTAATGGCTGAAGAACTCGAAAAATCAGGAAGATTGGGATAATTTGGGCTTTTATGTTTTATTTATTTTTGTTATAATAAAACTAGGAGGAAAGAATTATGGCAGAAAAGACAACTTATCATGTTTCAAAGCGTGACAATGATGGCAGAGAGTGGAAGGTATTTATTCAAGGCTCTTCTAAAGTTATTAAATTATTTCCAACTCAAGCTCAAGCTTTAGCGTATGCTAAGGAGCTTTGCGCAAACAAAAATGATGGTAGCTATGTTTTATTACATGGTTTAGATGGTAAAATTAGAAAGTGCTAAAAGGCATAAAGTATTCTAAATTAAAAATATTTAAGAAGGAGTAGTATTATGCAAAAGACCCCTATTAAACAAAAAATATTAATAGCTGACGATTCTGATATCAATCGTGATCTCCTAACTGATATGTTAGGAGATTCTTTTGAAATACTAGAGGCAAAAGATGGCTTAGAAGCAGTCCAAATATTGAAGCATAATTATATCGATATTGATTTGTTATTATTAGATGTCGTTATGCCTAATATGGATGGTTTTGAAGTTTTAGCGGTTATGAACAAGAATAACTGGTTAGAAGATGTTTCTGTTATTATGATTTCAGCTGAGAATAGTCGTTCCTATATTGAGCGGGCTTATGAACTTGGCGTCGTCGATTTTATCAGTCGGCCTTTTGATGCATCTATTGTTAAGCATCGTGTAATAAATACGCTAATGCTTAATGCTAAAAAGAAAAAACTTGTTCGCTTAGTAACTGATCAAATCTATGAAAAAGAAAAAAGTAATAGCTTAATGATTAACATATTAAGTCATATTGTTGAATTTCGAAATGGTGAAAGTGGTTTGCATG
Organism: uncultured Anaeroplasmataceae bacterium; assembly: GCA_947589245.1. Taxonomy (GTDB): domain Bacteria; phylum Bacillota_I; class Bacilli_A; order Acholeplasmatales; family Anaeroplasmataceae; genus Pelethenecus. The sequence continues at coordinate 41,152 of CANQBD010000010.1, read as the reverse complement.
TTCTTCATATCAGTTCGATGACTAAAATTCTTTTAAATCATTTAATTAAGAAGACTGACAGATATAAGTTAACCTATAATGATATTAATTTGATCTGTATAGCTTCAGCGTTACATGATATTGGTAAAATCGCTATCCCTAATGAAATTTTAAATAAACCTGGCCGCTTTACCCCTGAAGAATATGCTATAATGAAAACTCATGCCTCTATTGGTGCTTCAATGCTAGAGGCATTACCACACTATGAAAAGGAACCTTTGGTTAAGGTAGCCTATGAGATTTGTCGGTGGCATCATGAACGCTATGATGGTAGAGGTTATCCCGATGGTTTAAAGGGTGAAGATATCCCGATATCTGCTCAAATAGTAGCTTTAGCGGATGTGTATGATGCTTTAACGAGCCAAAGAGTTTATAAGAAGGCTATACCTCATGATGAAGCTTTAAAAATGATTTTAAATGGGGAATGTGGGGCCTTTAATCCTATATTATTAGAATGTTTAGAAGAAACAGCTACCGAGATTCAGGCAGAGCTTCAAGTTAATTCTTTAAGTAAAAAAGAAAAAAAGGAAATTGAAAATATTGTTAATGAGCTTTCTTTACATGAGGAATTATCCTCATCTAAAAGGACTATTGAACAATTAGAAAATGAGCGAACAAAATTTGAATTTTTAGCTTCAATTTCTAAAGAAATCCAATTTCAATTTTCTACAGATCCTTCAATGTTAACTCTTAATGAAAATGGGGCTAAGATTATTGGTTTAAATACAATAACAATGAACCCTTTAAAAGATTCTAAAATTAATGAACTACTAGGTGACGGCAAGCTACTGAATTTAAGGGAATATGTCTTTGAGCAGGCTAAACATAATCCTGTTGTTAAATTAAAGATAACTCTTAATTTGGCTAATGAAACCAAGACATGTGAGGTCGCTTGTTTATGTATGGTAAATTCAGAGTCTATCGTTGATGTTGTCGGCAAAATATTTATTGATAATTAGGAAAGCCTACGAGGGTAGGCTTTTATTTTATATTCATAGATTATTAAGCAATTTTATGTTAAAATTAAAGATGGGGATTTACTATTAATAATCAAGTAGAAAATAAAAGGAATAGTAAAAAACTCAAATTCAAGATTTTTTAAAAATCTGAAGAAAGTTAGTAAATATATAAGAAATAAATAATGCCAAATATTTATTTCACAAGGATGAAATAAAATTCACTTGATGTTTCTTTAAAGTGAATACGCTTTTCCCCTCGTATCGTGTAATGGTGTCATAGCGACTTCTTGTGATACATTGCATAAACATAAAAGGTCAGTTAAGTCTCACTAATACGAAAAACAATGTATTATAACATCCTTGATAGGTGGATGGTATAACCTATTAAATTTTAGAAAGGAGTAATAATTGATTTAGTTTAATTATTACTAAATTAATTATCCGTGATAAAATGGAAAAACATATTTTTTTCGATTTTAATGGCACAATAATTAATGATGTTGAGCTTTGTTTAACTTTGTTAAATGAGATTTTAACTAAACAAGGTAAAAAAAATTTAACAGTTGAAGAATATAAAAAGATCTTTACTTTCCCTGTTAAAAAATATTATGAGCTTGCGGGAATTGATTTTAGTTTGGAGAGCTTTGAATCTTTAGCTAAGTGGTTTATTAAGGTTTATCAGCCAGCCTCTTTGAAATGTGGGCTATATCCTCATTTGAAAGAAACCTTTGCAATCCTTAAGGAAAAAGGGTATAAGCTATATATCTTATCGGCAAGTGAAAGAAATAACCTTTTAGAACAATGTGAAAGCTATGATATAGTTAATTATTTTGAAGATATTTTAGGAATTGATAATATTCACGCTTCTAGTAAGGTTGGTATTGCGTTAGATTATTTAAAGCAGAAAAATTTAAAGGGTGAAGATATTTTATTTATTGGTGACACTTTACACGATTTAGAGGTTGCTAGAGCTATGGGAGCTAGATGTCTGTTGGTTTCTTGTGGTCATCAGGCAGTTGAGGTGTTAGAAAAAGGGCAAGTTCCAATTATTGATAGTGTAGCAGATTTATTAAGGATGGTGGAATAATGAAATTAGTTATATCGGAAGATTTTAAAGATTTAGAGTTAAATGAATTTCCTTATGATCGTGCTCATTCTGCTTTAGGGGAATATCATTATTTGAAACAAGCTGGTGTCTATGGTAATTGGTATGATCCTATTTCCTTACATCAATGGCGAAGCTTAGATGGTAGCTGGCTTATAACTTCTGATGGCAAGAAGCGTTTTTTAGAACAAAATCGTGGTGATAATACTAAGGGTGCTTTCGCTAATGTTTATTGTTGTTTAGTGAATAAAAAAAAGCTTTATGCTGCCTTTACTTTGGAATTTGATTTAAGGATTTTTGAAGTTGAGCATTATTGTGGTATGGCCTTTAATTATCTTACTTCGCGAGTTTATGATTTTATTGGTATTAAGGGTAATAGGTTAGCTTTATATCATCGGGAAGAAGAAAGTTTTTTTGAATATGCTTATAAAGAGTTTGATTTTGTTGATTTAAAAACCTATCACTTTAAATTAGTTGTTGGTAAAAAGGCTCTTGTTTATCTTGATGGGAAGCTAATGTTTGAAGCAGATTTAGCTTTTATACGAGGCAGATTTATTGCGTGTGTGGCTAAAAGTGCTTGTCGCTATAGTAATATAAAAGTAGTGATGGAGGATAGTGCTTATAAAGAACACTTAGAGCTTTTCAAAGCTGAAGAAGAACGATTAGCTCTTAAATGTTTGAATTTTCCTAAGCTCCAATTACTTAAAAAAATTAATTTAATGAATTTTGGCAGCGGTCGTCAATTAAGAATTAGATTAGTTGATGGGAAGCCAATATTTTTAATTGCTCAGCATCAAAAAAGAATGATTAGAGATAGCTTTGCCCGCCTTTCTTGTTTGACTTGTTTTGATTATAACGGGAATGTTTTATGGCAAAAGGGTGAGCCTAATAATTGTTTAGATAACACTTTAATATCTTGTGATTTGCCTTTTCAAATTGCTGATATCAACAATGATGGTAAATATGAGGTTATTTATTCAATGGATTTTGAAATTATTATTGCTGATTTATTAACCGGTAACATTTTGAAGAGTATGCCTACACCGATCATTAAAGGTGATGAATTAGTCAAGAATGAGCCTTTTTATCGTTTAAATGTTGATGCGATAAGGGTAGCTGATTTTAGAGGCTTAGGCTATAAGGGTGATTTTATTATTAAGGACCGTTATCAAAACGTTTGGGCATATGATAGTAATTTTAATTATTTATGGCGATATCATCATAAGAATACTGGTCATTTTCCTTATATTGCTGATTTTGATAATGATGGTAAGGATGAGATGTTTGTTGGTTATGATATGATTGATGATGATGGCAAGCTTTTATTTTCATTACCAATGAATAGTGATCATACTGATGAAATAATTTATGCTCGCCTTAATAAGAATGAGCCAAAGAAGTTGATTTTAGCTTCTGGTAATGAAGGTATGAATATCATTAATATGGATGGATCTATTTATAAGCATAATGAGATTGGTCATGCGCAAAGAATTAGTGTAGCAAAATACAATAATGAGCTTGATGGTCTTCAAATTATGGCAACAGCCTTTTGGGGTAGCGATGGTATTATTTGTTTATATGATAGTCATGGTAATTTATTAAAACAGTTTGAACAAATGGTAAATGGTAATGTTATTACACCAATTAATTACGATGGCAAGCATATTTTAGCTATAACCAACGCTAGTAGTGATGGTGGTCTTTTAGATGGTAATTTAGACAAGGTAGTTTTATTTCCAGAAGATGGTCATCCAACTTTATGTGTTGAAGCCTTTGATTTAGATGATGATGGTATTGATGAAATTATTTGTTTTGATAGTCATGAAATGTGGATATATAAAGCAAGTAGTTTTACATTAGGTAATCGTTATCTAAAATATTCTGATGATGGCTTTTCAAATTATCGTGGTGAATATCTATTACCACTTGATTATGAATAGAAAAAAAATATTGATAATTAAGTGTTTTTAGGCTATAATATTTGCTAGAGATTTATTGGAGGATACACAATGAAGAGATTTTTAAAAGCTTGTGGGGCATTAGTTCTTAGCTTTGGGCTATTACTGGCAATGACAAGCTGTTCAGAATATGATTTTTATGAAGATTGGCATGGTGCTGGTGCTGATATTGAAAAGGATAATATATTTGAAACTATTTCTTTAGAAAAAGCTGCAGAAATGAAAGAAGATGGTGAAGTATTTGCTTTAGTTTATGCTTCATCTTCCGCAGTAACTAGTCGTAATGTCATTACTAGTTTACAAATTCAAGCTGAGTATTTAGGTTGTGAAGATGCTGTTGTATATTATGTAAATTCAACTGATTATTATGGTAGTTCATCTACTCGTAAGGAAGTTAAAAACATAATAGGTATGCATGAGCCACCAAGTGATGGTTCACCTGTTATTATGACATTTAAAAATGGTCGTATTGATGTTGATACTTCCGATTTAAATAAAACTAAGACAAAAGAATTTATTGAAAATGGTGTTATTCAATATGCTAGCTTAGCATCTTATATTTTTAAAGAATTACATAATTAAAAAAGGCTCCTTAAAGCATGAATTAGTAAAAATGCTTTGGAGCCTTTTTATATTCAAAAATGAATAACTCACTTTTGTTTATTGGGAAGTTTCAAGATTGAAAAGAGTAAAATAAAAAGTACTAATCCCAAAATGATTTTATCTTCCACAGTATCACCATTACTATTATATGCAAGTAATTTTAAATGTATCTATTTTCTTTTATTTTTGCATATAGTTAATTGGTGATGATATGCGTTCTATTAATGAAGAAGTTATTGAATCCAATCTTAAGCAAATATTATTAACTAATGATTTGATTTTAGTTGTTAAAGATAATGCCTATGGTTTTGGCTTGCCTTTAATGGTCAAGCTAGCTAGAAAATATAATCTTAATCGCTATGCTGTTAAAAATATAGCTGAAGGTTATGATTTAAGGTGTTTAGCTCCAGAGGCGGAAATTTTAATATTAGGAAAAATAAATAAAGCTGATTTTCCTTTGCTTATTAAATATAATTTGACTCCAACCTTAAATGATTACGATGATTATCTTTTTTTTAAAGAAAATAAGATCTCCTGCCATTTAGCCATTGATACAGGTATGAATCGTTTTGGAATGAAAAGTGGTTTTTTAGCTTTAATAAATGATAAAATTGTTAAAGCCATCTATACGCATTTATATGCTGAAAATAATTTAGATAAGATTAGATTTATGGAAGAATTAGCTCGTAAATATGATAAAAGACTGCATATTGGGGGAAGTATTGCCTATGGTAAAACTCTATTTGATTTACGGGTTGGGAAGATGCTTTATGAAAATGCCTTAAGTTTTTATGGTCAAATTGTTAATATTAAAGAGCTTAAAAAAGATGAAACTGTTGGTTATGATGGACTCTTTAAAGCAACTAAGGATTGTTTAATAGGAGTTTGTGATATTGGTTATGCCAATGGTCTTGATAATTTATTTAATGGTCGAGTTTGGATTAATGATAAGTATTTCTATTGTGTTGGTAAATGTTGTATGGATCATAGTTTTATCTTAGTAGATGATAGTGTTAAGATTGGTAATAGGGTTGAGTTTTTTGGGGATAAAATAAGCGAAGATGAATTTGTCATTGCCAATAAAACGACAAAATATCGCCTATTTTTAACTATTAATCAGCAAAATACTTTAAAATAATATATTTTTAAGTTATAATGAAATATTATAGGATGTGTTAATGATGAACTATCTTCTTTATAACGAAAAGAGTAATAATGGCAAACCACTGAAGGTTGCTAATAAATATAATAAAAAGTTTTTTAAAGGTCAAAATGTAATTTGTTTAAGTATTTATGCTATTTTAAATAAAGAAAAAGAATTTTGTAGTAGCTTAAGCCAAAATGATGTAGTTTATCTTTTTGGTGGAGATGGAACTTTCCATGAATTTTTAAATCGTATTCATCCTTTAAAAGTTAAATTTAAAATTTTCGCCTATGCTTGTGGAAGAGGTAATGATTTAGCTCGCGATTATACCAAAAATAAACCTTTTGAGATTACCAATTTAGTCAATGATTTACCAGTGGTAAAAATCAATGATGCCGAAGAATATGTTTTTATTAATGGTGTAGGCATGGGTGTTGATTCTTATGTTTGTGATAAGCAAATCAACAATGCTAAATTTGGTGTTAAAGAATCTTATTTTAGTGTAGCTTTAAAGGTTTTTAAAAAGTTTGTACCTTATCATTTAAAATTAGAAATGGATGGCAAGGTTAAGAATTTTGATAATGTTTGGTTTTTTGTTTGTAATCATGGCTCTTATTTTGGTGGTGGTATGCATATCACTCCTAAGGCTAAAAGAGAAGATGAGTTTTTAGATGTCTGTATTGTACATAATATTAAGCGCTGGAAATTACTTTTAATTTTCCCTTTAGTTTTTTTAGGTTGGCATACTGTATTTTTTAAAAAATCTATTGAATATATTAAATGTCAGCATTTAAAAGCTAAACCATTTGGTTGTGGTATTCTGCAACAGGATGGTGAGGTTATTTATAATGTTAATAGTATTGAGGTAAGACGTTAATGTTTTACCTTTTTCTTTTGGTATATATTTCAAATTAGGGGGTAATAATATCAATATATAGGAGGAATAAGTTTGGAACAAAAGTTAAATAAATTGCTTGCCAATTTAATAGTTGAATATCATAAATTGCAAGGCTATCATTGGTATGTAAAGGGTCATGATTTTATGGTCATTCATACTAAGCTAGAAGAATATTATAGTAGTTTTTTGGAATTTACTGATAAAGTAGCTGAAGGAATGTTAATAAATGGGTTAAAGCCCTTAACAACTTTAAGTAATCATCTTATTGAAAGTTCCTTAAAAGAATTTGAAGAACATTTTATTTCTTCAGCTGAGGTTATTAATTCTTTAATATTTGATTTTGTTTTAATTAATGATCAGGTTAAAGAAATAAAAAAATTAAGTGATGATCAATCAATATATTATCTATCTTTATTAATGGATGAGTTAATGACTTTTTTGGGAAAAAGTCTTTGGATGCTTAGACAGAGCAAAGAATAAAAGGGTCAAGCGACCCTTTTATATTTTTGTCTTAAATTGTTTAATTGCTTCAAATGTTTCATCAGATAGATCATGCTCGATTTTACAAGCATCAGCTTCAGCTGTTTCTTTATTGACTCCTAACATTTTAAAAAAGTCAGTAAGAGTTGTATGTCTTTCATAGATTTTATTAGCTACTTCCTCACCCTTAGCTGTTAAATAAATATGACTCTCATCATTAACTATTAGGTAGCCATCCTCTTTCAATTTTTTTAACATTATTGATACAGATGGTTTAGAGTAGCCTAATTGATTAACAATGTCGATGGCGTGAATTTCTCTATGTTGTTTTGATAGTATTAAGATGGCTTCTAAATAATTTTCTCCTGACTCTAGTAAAGACATATTTATCACCTTCCATTTCTTAAATTATACTCTAAATGGAAGAGATTTTAAATTATTTTTTCTTTTTTTCCGCATTTTTTTTAGGTTTCTTTTTGGGCATGTGCGATTGTTGTTGATTATTAAATGAGCGTTTTGTTAAACCATCATTATAATTTCTAGCTATTTCATTCATTTTTTTAAAATCACCACTAAATTATATACAATTTTTTTTCTTTTTATGATAAAATAATCTTTAGGTGATATTTATGAATTCTTTAAAAATCGCTTTAAAAAACACAACAAATACGCGATCACTTTCTAATTTAGTGAACAAAGATGGTAAGCATATCAAGCAGCATCTTTTAATTCGAAGTGATGCTTTAAATAAGTTGGATAAAGAAGATATTGCTTGTTTAAAAAATGAATATAACTTAACTAGAGTCATTGATTTAAGGTGTGAAAATGAAGCTTATTTTAAGCCAGATGTCAAAATAAAAGGCGTTCGTTATCATACAATATCAATTTTACCTAATGAACGTTTAGGTATGAGCAAGAGTGGTGATAAGGAAAGGGACTTTAATGATTTTATTGAGTCGCAAAAGGCCAGCGGTTTTGCAAGTGCTAAGGAATTCATGGTTAATATTTATCACGATTTAATTAAAGATAGTTTTTCAAATGCTGCTTATAAAAAATTTTTAAATGTTCTTTTAGAACCTACTGCTGGGGCGACACTTTGGCATTGTAGTGCAGGGAAAGATCGAGCAGGTTTCGCTACTATCTTAATATTATATATTTTGAATTTTGATTGGGATTTAATAGTTAGTGATTATTTAGCTACTAATAATTTTTATGCTTCTGAGGTAGCTAAGATGTTAGAGGTTTTTGGGAAAGATTATGAAGAAATATTGTGGTGTGTCTTCGGTGTTTATCCCGATTATATCGATGTAATTATTGAGACCATTAATAGTGAGTATGGAAGCTTTGATAATTATATTACCAATGTTTTAGGTTTTGATGAAGAGAAGAAAGCTATGCTTAGAAATTATTATTTAGAGGGATAATTATGCAATTATATGAGTTATTGTTAAGCTATCGCCAACTTAATATTATTGATAAAATACTTAGTCTTTCAGAAGAAGAAATAAAAGATTTAATAACAATCAAAAAAACTAGTGATGGCTATGATGTTTTAGCTAATGATAGACTTTTTGTATTTATGGGGCCTATTTCTATTAAGCTAGAGCTAAATACTAATTGTTTAATTGTTAGCTCAGAGTGTCATTGTTTAGAACACTATCGGAAAAAAGAGTGTGTTCATTTAGCTATAGTTTATGCTTTAGCTTTGCGAATCTTAAATCCTTTAGAATATAATAAACAGGTTAAGGCTTATCGTAGGACAAAACTAACGGTTGAACAACAGAAGATTTTAAATCGTTTAGCTGCTGATTTAAGGACTAATTCAGCTTATTTTCAAAGGATTCATTTAGCTGTAGAGATCAATTGTAAGGATGGTTATAATTTAGCATTACGTATTGGCTATGATAAAGAATATGTGATTAAAAGTATCAGTGAATTTGTTGATAATATGGAAGGCAATAAGTATTATGCTTATGGACAAAAATTAGCTTTTACTCATTCTTATGAGGTTTTAGATGATGTATCTAAAGAATTTTATAGTTTTTTACTTAATTTAAGTCATGAAAATTCTTTAAAGACGATTAAACTAAAGCGTAATCAATTATTAAAGATTTTAGAAATTTATCATAATCATGGTATTTATTTTAGTTTTTCTTTAGATAAGAGTGGTTATTACCCAATTGTTGATATTGATAATGTTAAAATAATTTTAGATGATAAGCTCTTATATATTGATAAGCCAGTTGGCTCTAAAGAATTAATTTGTGGTGTTAATTATGCCTACTTTTTAGGACAGGACCGAATTTATGCCTATCGTTTTAAAAAGCGGAATGAGGCTATTATTTTTAATGCGTTATTTAAAAGTTCAGAAAAAAGTATTTTTATTGAGGCTGTTGAAAAAGATTTTATTGCCAATTTATTACCTGTTTTAAAACAAGAAGTTGTCATTGAAGAGACTTTTTATGAGCGTTTTAGTTTGCCACCTGTTTTAATAAATTCCTATTTCATTTATCAAAATGGTAATATCATCAATAATTATCAAATTAATGTTGAAAAATCTTATAGTAATACGCCGTATGTTGAGCAAATATTAGATGGTTATTTGAAAAGTTTAGAATCTTTTGGCTTTGAAAAGGTAAAAGATGCTTATGTGCTTAGTTCGGCAGAACAACAATATTTTTTCTTAACTAGTGATATTTCAGCTTTGAAAAATTATGGTGAGGTTTTCTTTGATGAATCAATTAAAAGCATTACTTTAAAGAAATCTAATCGGGTAACTGTTAGTATTTCTTATAATGTTGGATTTTTAGATTTTAAGTTTGATGGTGGTAATTTAACTATTGAAGAAATACAAGCAATGTTAAATGCTTATCATCAAAAGAAACATTTTGTAAAATTAAAGAACGATGTTATTTTAGAAATTGCTGAAGCCGATGTTAAGGAGATTGACAACTTCTTAGAAGATTTTAATATTAAAGTTGCTGATTTGCCAAAGAAAGTTAATAAGTCTTTAAATTATCTTTTGAAATTGGTTGGCGGTAATGATCAGAATGTTGATTTGGATGAGAAGATAATAAAGATGATTAAAAAGATCCAAAATTATAATACGTTAGCTATATTGCCACCAAGTGATTTTAACAATGTGCTAAGACCTTATCAATTAGAAGGCTTTAAATGGCTAAAGACCTTAGCTTCATTTGGCTTTGGTGGTATTTTAGCAGATGATATGGGTCTTGGAAAAACCTTAGAGATAATTGCGTTTATTGCTAGTGACGAGGTTGCCAAGCCAACTTTGATAGTTTGTCCTATGAGTTTAGTTTATAATTGGGAAAATGAATGTGAGAAATGGCACTTTAAGGTTCCAATTAAACTTATAATTGGTAATGCTTTAGAACGTGAAGAAATTATCAATGGGATCAATTATGAAGAAAAAGGGATTTATATTACTTCTTATGACTCATTAAGAAGAGATATTTCTTTATATGAAAAAGAGTTTAGATTTATTATTGCTGATGAAGCTCAATATATTAAAAATCAAAATGCTTTAAAGTCAACTGCTATCAAGCAAATAAAATCAAATATGAATTTTGCTTTAACGGGAACACCAATTGAGAATGGTTTAGCTGATTTATGGAGTATTTTTGATTTTTTAATGCCTGGCTATTTGGCTGATTATAATCATTTTAAAGAACGCTATGAATCATTAATTATGCACGATGATTATGAGGCTTTGGATTTACTTAAAAAGCGGGTTAGTCCCTTTATTTTAAGGCGAACTAAAAAGGATGTTTTAAAAGAGCTTCCTGATAAGTTAGAAGAGGTTTATTATTGCAAGATGGGTGAGCAGCAAGAAAAGCTTTATCAGTCTAATGTTTTAGAAATCAAACAAAACCTCAATAAAAAGGCTGGTAGTATTTTAGCTTTATTGACTCGTTTAAGACAAATATGTATTACTCCTGAGTTAGTTTATGATGGTGTCTTTGAATCAGCCAAACTGCAATTAGCCTTAGAGCTTATTAGAAGAGGACTTGCCTCTAAACATCGAATTTTATTATTTTCGCAGTTCGCTAGTGTATTCCCTATTATTTCTAAAATGCTAGCAGAAGAAGGAATTAAGTATTTTATTTTAGATGGTTCAACAAGTGCCTTAAGAAGAATTGAATTAGTGGATGAGTTTAATAATAATCTGGAAATTGGTGTTTTCATGATTTCTCTAAAGGCTGGTGGTACGGGGCTTAATTTAGTTGGCGCTGATATGGTAATTCATCTTGATCCTTGGTGGAATTTATCAGCCGAAAATCAAGCGACAGATAGAGCTTATCGTTTTGGTCAAACTAAGAATGTTTTTGTGGTTAAACTTGTTTGTAAAGGGACAATTGAAGAAAAGGTATTAAAGCTTCAACAATTAAAGAGTGAGCTTGCTAATAGCATTATTTATAATCAATCTCAAGCGATAACCTTGACCAAAGAAGATATTTTAGAATTGTTAGATTAGGTGAAGAATATGCAGTATTGTTTAGAATGTGGAACCAAGCTAGAACTTAAGTTTTTAGAGAATGAGGGTCAAATACATTATTGTCCAAAATGTCAATGCTTTCGATTTGAACCTTTTAATACAGCTATTAGTGTGGTTATTGTCACAAAAGATTTTGCCAAAACTTTATTAATTGAACAGTATGGTAAGAAAAGATATATTTTAGTTGCTGGTTATGTTAATAAGGGTGAATCAGCTGAAGAAGCAGTTAGAAGGGAAATTGCTGAAGAGGTTGGTTTAGAGGTTGTTAAACTTATGTTTCAAAAAACTCATTATTATGAAAAAACTAATACTTTAATGCTTAATTATATCGCAGTAGTAAAAAATGATGCTGTTCAGAGTAATTATGAAATTGATTCTTATAAATGGTTCAGTTTAAATGAGGCTTTAGAAAATATTGCTCCTAATAGTTTAGCTAAGGAATTTTATGAAATGTTTTATATGAAGGTTAAAAGCAATGAAATATAAGATGATTATTTTTGATTTAGATGGGACTATTTTAGATACGATAACTGATTTAAATAATGCTTGTAATTATGCTTTACAAAAATTCAATTTAGAGCCTGTTAGTTTAGATGTCACGCGTAAATTCATTGGGAATGGAATTAAAAATTTAATTTATGAAAGTTCCAATCATAGTCCTTTAACTGCTGAACTTTTAAAGGAATTTAAAAGTTATTATGCTAGCCATTTTAATGACTATACTAAGCCTTATAAAGAGGTTAGTGAATTAATTGATTATTGTCTGGAACATGGTCTTATCGTTGGTGTTTATAGTAATAAAGTTGAGGATATTGCTGTTAAATTATGTGACAAGCATTTTCCTAATAAATTTGCTTTTGTTTATGGTGATGTTGAAGGAAGATTACGGAAGCCTGATTCAAGCTTTTTAACTGCGCTTATTAAGCAATATGGCTTAACCAATAAAAATGTTGTTTATGTTGGTGATAGTGAAGTAGATATTAAAACTTGTCAAAATGCTTTAATTGATGGTATCTTTGTAAGCTATGGTTTTCGTTCTAAAGCTGAACTTATAAAATTGAGTAATCAAGTAGTTGATAGGCCTAGTGCGATTATTAATTTACTAAAATAAGATAAAACGTTTACAATATTTCTTAAATTTGTTATAATGAGAAATGGTGAAAGTATGCAAGATGTAAAAACTGCAAATTTAGAATTATTTTATGATTGTCTAGATGAATCAAATAATATTTTATATGAAGCATTGCATAAAAATTATTTTGAATTAATCGAACTTACAGTCAATAATATTTTAGCAGCTGATGTTGTTTGTGATGTTGATGATGAGGTTGCAGAAAAATTAAATAAAGAATATGATAAAATTGCTAACATTGATTTTACAGTTGAAGATGTCCGTAAAGCAATGCAAGCGATTATTTTAAAAGGGTTTAAGGAGCTTAGGATACCTAATGGGAATACTACTCCTGATACTTTAGGTATTTTTATTGCCTATTTAATAAGTAAGCTAGTTAAAGAAAAGTCCCTATCTTTGATGGATCCATTATGTGGAACTGGCAATTTGCTTCATACAATCATCAACCATTTAGATAAGGATTGTCAAGCCTTTGCTTGTGATAATGATTTATGGATGACAAAACTTACGACAATGGTAAGTAATTTATTATCAATTCCTGTTGAGGTTTATTTACAGGATTGTTTAAACTTAAATCAAAGGAATTTAGATTGTATTGTATTTGATATGCCAAATATATCTAAGGAAGATAGTAAAAATTATTTTCCTTATAGAGCTATTTTACACTTTAGTGAAATGCTAAAGGCTAATGGTTCAATGATTGGAATAGTTAATAATGATTTTTTCGATTATGACAAAAATCAAGAGTTTAAAAAAGCTTTATTGGCAAGTTGTTCAATTATTGGCTTAGTTGAACTTCCGGATAATCTTTTTGTAAGTAAGCCAAAGGTTATTCTTGTCATTCAAAAGAAAGTTATTGAGGATAAGAAGAATTGTTTTATGGTCAAACTACCAAGCTTTACAAATGTTAAAGAATTTAATAGTTCTTTAATGGAAATTGAAGCGTGGTTTGAAAAAAATAATATATAGAAGTGAGGAAATATTTATGGCAAAAATTATGGCAGTAAATGCTGGTAGCTCTTCAATTAAATTTCAATTATTAGATATGCCAGCTGAAAAAGTAATTGCATCTGGTGTTATGGAAAGAATTGGTTTAGCAGAGGGTATTTTTACTATTAAGTATAATGGTAAAAAAGAGGAAACACATCCCGTCTTACCAACTCATGCTGAGGGTGTTCAATTATTATTAGAAACTTTAGTAGAAAAAGGAATTGTTAAAGATTTAAAAGAAATTTCTGGTGTTGGTCATCGTGTAGTTCAAGGTGGTGAATTCTTCAAGGATTCTTGTCTTGTAGATGATAAAGTAATTGAAAAAATTGCTGAGTTAGCTGATTTAGCTCCTCTACATAATCCAGCCCACATTATTGGTATTAAGGCTTTCCAAAAGGCATTACCAAAGGTACCTCAAGTTGTTGTATTTGATACTGTATTTCATCAAACAATGCCTGAGGAAGCATATATGTATGCAACACCTTATGAATGGTATGAAAAATATGGAATTAGAAAGTATGGTGCTCATGGTACATCTCATAAGTATGTTTCTGAAAGATGTGCTGAACTTATGGGTAAGCCTTTAAAGGATACTAAGATTATTGTTTGTCACTTAGGTAATGGCGCTTCAATTTCAGCTGTTGATGGTGGTAAATGTAAAGATACATCAATGGGTTTAACACCACTTGAGGGTATTCCAATGGGAACACGAAGTGGTAATGTTGACCCAACTGTTGTTTCCTACATTTGTGCTAAGGAAGATAAGACTGCGGCTGAGGTTGTAAATATCTTAAATAAGAAATCTGGTTATCTAGGTATTTCTGGTCGTTCAAGTGATGCTCGTGATGTTACGCAAGGTATGAATGAAGGCGATCACAGATGTGCTATAACATTTGCAATTCAAGCAAAGCGGATTGTTGATTATGTAGCTTCATATTATGTTTACTTAGGCGGCTGTGATGCCATTTGCTTTACAGCTGGTATGGGTGAAAATTTAAAACACCTACGTTTAGACATTGCTAGAAGACTTGCCGTTTTAGGTGTTGAAATTGATGAAAAGTTAAATGATACTTTCTCTGATGAGAGACTAATTTCAACTAAAAATTCGAAGATTAAGCTATATATTATTCCAACCAATGAGGAAGTAATGATTGCTAGAGATACTGTAAGAGTTGCAAAAATATAATTTTTTCGTCATCATTTTTGGTTTTTAGGTATAAATTGAGAATTTTTGGGTGAAAATATAGTTGTCTTGATAAAAGACAAAACTATCTTTCCCTATTAAGATAGAAGCTTTTTCATAAGCAAACTATAACTCTCCCAAGATAAAAGGCTACTTTTTGGTAGCCTTTTATTGTTTTTATTTATGTCATACTTTGTCAAATAAATTTGACATTTATATATTTTTTTGATAAAATGATAAAATGTAAACTTTCAGTTTACGAGAGGAAGTGCAATAATATGAAGAAAAAAATCATATTTTTGTCAATTTTCATCTTAATACTTTTAATTGGTGGAGCGGGTATTTATTACTATACTCAATCACAACGAGATGCAATTACTTATGCTGATACTGAAGCTAAGTATAAGACTTATACAGAAGAAGCTCCTACTGATGGAACTATCCCTACGGATCATAATGCCTATGAAAACATAGCCTATGTTTTATGGGTTTTAGGACATACACAATATTATTCATCTTTAACTACCGGTACTGCAACTTCGGTAGGGCAAAAACAAGAAATTTATAATCATCGCCGCGTTAATGGTGATGAACAATTAGTTGATACAGTTTCAAGTGGTGTTGTTCCTGTCGGATATCAAAAGTATTTTAGTGGTGGCAAAGTACTTTTAAGAAAATATGTTTCAAAAAATGGTAATGATATAACTTGGAGTGATGAGGATCCAGAATGTATTACTTATCAAGGCTATATTGGTCGTTATGGTTGGTTACCAAATCAAGCGACAGCCTATATTATTTGCCCAGAAACAATTTTAGAGATTTCTGATGTAACAATTTTAGAAAATGGTTTATACTCTATAAAATTAAGTTTAAATCCTGATGATGATTATGGTCCTTTCTGGTATCGTCGTGAGGTGGCTACTAATTCATCATCTTTAACTAAGGTTGTCTTTTCATCAATTAATATTGAATATGTCTTTGATGATAATTGGGTTGTTCAATACGTTAATACGCAAGAACAATATAATGTTACCCCACGCGTTGCCCCAATCACTGTTGATTGTGTGACAGACTTAGTAGAAATTTTTGATTATAAAAATTATTCATTTGATAAAAAGGCAATGGACTACTTTGATAAGTATTCTAACATGACACCATCTGATGGAACAATAGAACCAAGTTCTAAGATGTCTCCACTTTCTTATATTACTAGCTCATTAATGTCTAGTGATAAAGAGAAGACTTTTGATTTAAATATTAAAATAAATGATCAAATTATCAGTGGTAAATTAGCTTTAGATATTGCTGATCTTAATAATATTAAAGTTAAAGTAGGAATTGGTGAACTTCAAGTCGTTTATACCGATGAAACTATCTATATAGAATTTAATAAGACAAAAGTCAAAGGCAAGCTATCTGACTTAAGTGAGTTGGTTGGACCACTAGATTCAAGTGGCCAAACATCTGCTAGTGCTGGTGGTTTTGATGTTGCGGCAATATTAAGTGATATTGATAGTGCTATTGTTACGGAAACTGATGATAAAGTAACATTAGATTTGACATTGCATCTTTTAGGTATTGAGCTACCTTTAAGCTTTGACATTGCAAAATTGTCTGATAATAATTTTGATTTATTAGCAATCAATTCACAAATTAAGTTAAGTGGTGTAGTTGCTGATATAGCTATTGTCAAAAATGAAAGCATTACTTTTGATCCTTTAACTGAAGATTATCAAGAATTAACTGATTTAGATTTTATAATGGAAGCTGTTACAGATATCATTCAAAACAAAAATGTTAAAGTTAATTTTAGTGGTTCTTATGAAAAAATAGATGTTAAAGGTTCAATTATTATTGATTTTAATTCTAATTTAATTTCTAAATTAGTTCTTAATTTTGAGGCTGAAAATTTTGGAATTAATGAAACAGTTGAATTGTTTTTTGAATCAGAAATTATTTACTTGACTTATGGCAATGTAAATGTTAAGGTTCCTTTAAGTGTCTTAGAATTATTAACTGATTATAATGTTGATATTGATATCAATAAGGACATTAGCAGTTTAGATATTAATGAAATTATTAATACTATTTTAAGCATTGATTTTAAGGAAATTTTAGCAAAAATTTCTATTACTAACGATAATGTTGAAATTGTATCGGATTTATCACAATTCTTTAATAATTTAGATTTAATTCGTTTAGTTATTACTAATAATAATGCTGGTTTTGATGTTTCAGCAAATTATTTTGATTTATATTTAAGTGTTATTACAAGTGATATCGATCCTCTTAGTATTGATTATGCTAAATATAGTGATGCATTAGTTTTAGCTGATTATGTTAAGGATGTATTAACAATAATTGAGAATAAACATGTTAATGTTGAATTTACAGGGAAGAGCTCTGACTTAGAAGTAAGTGGAGTTGCCTATATTGATTTTAGTGCTGGCATTAAAGCTAAAGTTGATATGGATATAAAGTATTCAGAATTAATAGAAAGTCTAACCCTATATTATATAGAAGATAGTATTTATGTTGAATATCGTAATGTTAAGGTCAAGGTTACAAAAGAAGAATTAAGTAATTTCATTAAGGAAATGACTAATGAGTCAAGTGAGATTGATGTTGAAGCATTATTAACTTCGATATTAGATAATGGTTTGAATGATGTTATAAGGAGCTTAGAGATAAGTGAAAATAATGTCGCATTAGGCATAAGCTTGGGTGAAATGTTATTAAACTTAGAGCTTATGGATACAGAAGCTGGCTTTGATGTTAAATTAAATGTTTTAGATTATGAATTTAATTTAGTTATTGATACGGTATCAACAACTGAATTCAATTTAGATTCTAATGAATATAGTGATATTTCAGGCTATCTATCTTTTGGTAAATATGTTTGGGAATTAATTGAAAATGGTTCTATTGGAGTTAATTTAAGTGGTGAAATTCCAGCTTATCAAATTAGTGTTGAAGGTCGATTAGATTTAGTGCCTAACGATAATAGTTACGATTTAGTTGGTAATATTAGCTTGGCTTATAATACTAAAGAATTAGAATTTATGGTTTATTATCAAGACCAAAATTTATATTTATCTGTTTATGGGCAAACAATCAAGCTAAATGTTCTTACAGCTACTGATACTTTAAATAAAATAGCCCAGACAATAGGGTTAACTATTCCAGAATTTGATTTTAATAGTGTTTTAGGTTCAATTTTAGAAACTATTGATAGTTTATTAATAACAGATTCTGCAATTAGTGTTAATTTAAGCAATATTACAGAGTTATTAAATGTTCTTAAAGTAACAATGAGTTCTAATGTGGGTGAAGTAAAGGTTGAAGCTGATGACTTATTCACTTTAGATTTAGTTTTATCTTCTAGTGAAATTAAAGAAGTTGATGTGCCATTAGAAAACATTATCGATGAACAAGCAATTTTAGTTTTAGCTGATTATGTTAAGGATGTATTAACAATAATTGAGAATAAACATGTTAATGTTGAATTTACAGGGAAGAGCTCTGACTTAGAAGTAAGTGGAGTTGCCTATATTGATTTTAGTGCTGGCATTAAAGCTAAAGTTGATATGGATATAAAGTATTCAGAATTAATAGAAAGTCTAACCCTATATTATATAGAAGATAGTATTTATGTTGAATATCGTAATGTTAAGGTCAAGGTTACAAAAGAAGAATTAAGTAATTTCATTAAGGAAATGACTAATGAGTCAAGTGAGATTGATGTTGAAGCATTATTAACTTCGATATTAGATAATGGTTTGAATGATGTTATAAGGAGCTTAGAGATAAGTGAAAATAATGTCGCATTAGGCATAAGCTTGGGTGAAATGTTATTAAACTTAGAGCTTATGGATACAGAAGCTGGCTTTGATGTTAAATTAAATGTTTTAGATTATGAATTTAATTTAGTTATTGATACGGTATCAACAACTGAATTCAATTTAGATTCTAATGAATATGTAGATAGTAGTGAAATGCTTGATACTATTAAGTTCCTTATCGGATTGATAAATAAGGAAAGTCTTTTATTAACAATATCTGAAGATTCTAAGGCAGCTGTCAGCATAGTTTTAAATGGCAAGGAAGAATTATTAAGTCTTTATGGTACGGTTGATTTAGTTTATAGTGGAAATAGTTATAGTGTTGAAGCTAATTTAGTTGTTGAAGGACTTGGTATTACTACAGAATTAAGAGCTATTTTAGATAATAATGTTGTTTATTTAACTATTTCTAATCAAACGATAGTTGTTGATTTAAATGAGCTAGATTCTTTAGTGACTGATGTTGTAGCTAAATTAAGTTCAATTATTTCCTTTGGTGATGAGGCTTTCCCTTCTAGTTTAGATGATTCTTTATCTTTAGATTTTTTAGATAGTTTGATTTTAAGTAATAATTCATTAGATATTACAATAACAGATATTTTAGCAGATGTTTTAAAGCTTTCTTTGGTTTATTCTTATGTGGCTGATAATCAGCAGTTATTAATGAATTTAAATGGTAGTTATGGTGATATTTCCTTTAGTTTGAATAATTTAACACTAGCATCATCTAAGACAACAGCAATTAATTTACCAACTGAAAACTTAATAACAAAAGAAGAAGTGCTTGATATTGTTGATTATGTTGTTGCCTTCTATGATTTAGCTATGCAGAAGGAATTTAATCTCACCTTAGTGACTGACATCATCACTAATGGCAAGATGGTAGCTAATATTAGTCTTGATTTATATTTAAAATTACTAGATAACAATGAGTTTGATGCCCGGATTAAATTGTTCGTTAATGAGTACGCTGATGGAGTTAAGACAGCATGGCATCAGTTAGATTTAAATATTATTTCTTTATCTTCTTTATTACTAGTTGATCCAGAGGCTACAGAGGCTTTAATGTTTGGTATTTATGGTAATAATGAAAATGATCAAACGGCGGTAGTTAAGGTTAAATCAACCTATAAGGGTATTACTAATTTAATTGAAGAAGTAATGAATTTATTAAATCTTGATGTTGTTGGTCAATTAACTAGTGGAAATAGCTCTAGTCAAAGCTTTGATATAAGTAATCTAATTGCTTATTTAAATATTGATGAAGCAGGCTTATCTTTAGGTTTAAATGGCTCAGAATTATATCCTGCAATGCTTGATGAGAATCAAGTTGTAAGTGTAAAGTTAATTAAAGCTGATGATAAAATCAAAGGTCTAACAGCTAATAATTTAATTGTTAATTATACTAATATTTATAGTAACATGAAGCTTGATAATTTAGCAGTTAGTATTTTAGATAGTGGTTTAAGTATTGAACTACCAGTTTCACTTACTGACTATTATGATATTACTAATTTATCTTATATTGTTGAGGCTTTATATAATAATGCAATGGAGAAGAACTTTGAAATCACAGGCAATGTAGCTATTAAGGCTTTGAGCATTATTGATATTAAAGTTCCGTTAACTATCAAGGTTAATGTTGAAGAATCTGGCGAGCCAACAATGTTTATGCATTTAGATATGAGTAACATAAATGCTTTAGCAACTTTAATGCTTAGCCGGAAGCATGTCTATATTTATTATAAAAATCAATACGTTTATATTGAACGTGATGATAGTAATAATAAAGATGATCGTAAGATTAAGATTCATTATACAACATTCATGGATAATATCGTTTATTATTTGATGGATTTTGCGATGGGTATGCCTAATAATATCATTGATTTAATTAATAATAGTGATACTAATGGTGATGGTTTTATTGATGCATCTAAATGTGTTACCCAAATAGAATTAGATACAGATACATTTACTTTTGGACTAGATATGAAGGAAATGGTTGATAATGGTAATCTAGGTGATTTATTAGTTATTCTTACTTCAACTATGGTAGCCAAAACAAATGCTGATGGTAGCTATGTCTTAGATGACAATGGTGAAATTGTCTTTGTGCCAATGATTTATAAGCTAACAAAATTCACTTTTGATATGGTTAGTGTTATTGAATTACATAGTGAAGATTTAGTTTTAAGTAATATTGTTAAAGATGACAATGGTAATTTTGTAGTTAAGGATGTTGATTTCTCTAGTATCTATGCTTATACTGCTGATTTTGATGCTAACTTTAATGCAGATGAGGAATATGTTTATGATACTAATCTAAACCAATTTGTAAGTAATGGTAAGATTAAACATAAGGTTGTTTTTGATTTAGGTGCTGCTGGTAGTGTTGTTAATCAATTAGATATCGATTCTAAGGTTGATTTCCCGACATATACTAATAATATTATAAGAGTTGATAATGAGGGTGTTGTTAAGTACTATCAATTAATTGATTGGTACTATGATGCATCTTATTTAAACCGAATTGAAGATTTAGATAATATTTACATGAGTAATAGTAAGCAATATTATTATGCTAGAGTTGTAGATATCACAGTTAATTTAGAAATTACTTCAATGTTTGAAGAAACAACGTATATTACAACTTATATAGGTGCCAATATTACGGATATTATTGCTGAAAACTATAATATTCGTAATTATGAGGGAAATATTTATAAATTTAAGAGATTAACTTTAAATGGTGAAGATTATGATATGACAAATGTTATTGCCGGTGATTATAGTTTAGTTGCTGAGTTTGAAATAGTATCTTATGATTTCTATGCTAACTATGGTGATAATACTTATCTTCTTCAAGAAAGTGATACTGCTAGTTTCTTAGGGGAAGATGTTGTAATTTGTAAAGATGATATTTATTATCTTTATGATTCAAATATATTAACACCACAATTTATAATGACCCATTTTGCAAATCTATTTATGGCAAATGATGAGTTATTTAGATTTGAAATAGTTTTATTGAACAAAGATATAATGGCTGATTATGATTTGATTACATTTAGTGTTGATAGTACTTATAATAATAAAGATTATAAAGGCTTCTATCTAGCTAAGAATAAAGCAAGTGATATATCAAATTTACTTCCTAATGGTTCTTCAGATAGTTTTGAAATTAATGCTTGGAATTATGCTACTAGTTCATATTTTAGCTTATCTGATTTACAGGCTATAAGTGGTTCATATTATTTAGAAGGCTATATTGCTTCTAAACAGGAAAGCTTTACATTTGAAAGAAATACAAATGGGGCTTCTATCATTAGCTATGAGGGTTCAAGTCCAATTGTTATTTTCCCAGTTTATGCAAAGGTTGGTAGTGAATATTTATTATTAACTGAACTTGCTGTAAATAACAATGGTGAGGTATCTTCAGCATTTACTGCCAATGCTACAATAACTACAGTAGTTATCAACGATGGCTTTATGTCAATTGGAAATAATGCTTTTAAGAATTGTTTTAGTCTTAAGAATGTTTATATTCCTGCAAGTGTTCAAAGTATTGCAAGTGATGCTTTCTATTTTAGTGAAGGCAACGCTACGTTTGGTGGTAATCAATACGCTGATAATCTTAAGCTTCATTTCTTATATAATGAAACTGAGGCTGAAGTTTTTGATTATAAAGCCAATAAGCTATTGGCATATAAGAAAACATTACTTGGTAGTTACTATTATGGTGAAAGCTCTACGGTTAAGAATTGTGCAGTTAAAGAAAAGTTAAGCTGTCTAGATATTATAAATAGTTTAATTTAAAAAATAAAAAGATGCGTCATCTGATGCATCTTTTTATGTTATAATAGAAAAAGAAATAAAGGAAATGAGTGATTAAAGTTGACTATTAATATAATAGGGGCTGGACTTGCAGGAAGTGAGGCAGCATATTATTTAGCTAAATTAGGCTATGAAATAAATTTATATGAAATGCGCCCTAAAAAGATGACACCTGCTCATCAAACAGCTAAGTTTGGCGAACTTGTTTGTTCTAACTCGTTGAAAAGTGATGATTTAGAAAATGCTTGTGGAATTTTAAAAAAAGAAATGGAAATGCTTGACTCATTAATTATTAAAGCGGCAAGACTTAATAAAGTTGAGGCTGGTAGTGCCTTAGCAGTTGATCGAGAAGGCTACGCTGATTATGTAACGAATATAATTAAGAGTTTTAAAAATATAAATATAATTTTGGAAGAGGTTACAAAAATAGATCCAAATCTTCCAACCATCATAGCTACTGGTCCTTTAACTAGTGATGATTTAAGTAATGAAATTAAACGTTTATTTGGGTTAGATGAATTTTATTTTTTTGATGCTCAAGCCCCAATTATCTATGCTGATTCGATTAATTATGATAAAGTATATTTAAAATCACGTTATGATAGAGGTATTGCTTCTTATTATAATTGCCCTTTTACTGAAGAAGAATTTAATCGTTTTTATAATGCTTTAATTACAGCTGAAGAAGTTGAAGTTAAAGACTTTGAAATAAAAGTATTTGAAGGGTGTATGCCAATTGAAGTAATGGCTAAAAGAGGTCCTCAAACTTTAATCTTTGGCCCAATGAAGCCGGTTGGGCTTAAAAAACCAGATGGAACTAAGCCTTATGCTGTTGTTCAATTAAGACAGGACGATGCTTCTAAAAAAATGTATAATTTAGTTGGCTTTCAAACGCATTTAAAGTTTAGTGAACAAAAAAGAGTTTTTCAAATGATACCGGGTTTAGAAAATGCTCGTTTTGCTAAATATGGTCGTATGCATAAAAATACTTATATTAATGCTCCTAAAATTTTAAATTCAACATTTCAAACTCAAAAGTATCCTAACATTTTCTTTGCTGGTCAAATTAGTGGTGTTGAAGGTTATGTTGAATCAGCAGCTAGTGGCATTTTGGCGGCAATTAATATGGATCGCCATTTGCGAGGTCTTACTTTAATCGATTTACCTCCAACAACAATAATGGGGAGCCTAGCTCATTATATTTGTAAGGCAAATGCTGATAATTTTCAGCCAATGAATGCTAATTTTGGAATTGTACCGCCTCTTGATTTTCCTCATAAAAAGAAAGAAAGAAAAGAATTATATGCTAAAAGAGCTTTAGAAGTAATGGCTAAGGAGGTTGCTAAGCTATGAATGATAATGAGGCAATAGTTAGATTTGTAGATTATCTTACGAATATTAAAAATTACTCAGCCAATACGGTTTCTAGTTACTATAATGATATTAAAGAATTTAACGAATTTGTAAAGCGTGAAAAAATGGCTCCAAGTATTTTACAAATTCGTAATAATCGTGTTTGTAAAAATTATATTTCCTACCTTTCAAGTACAAATCTAGCATCATCAAGTATCAATCGAAAATTATCATCATTAAGAACCTTTTATGAATTTTTAGTTAAAACAGAAGTAGTTACTAATAATTATTTTGAAGAGGTTGAAGCTCCTAAGATTCCTAAAAGATTACCTAAAACAATTAAAGAAAATGAAATTATGATGCTTTTTAATGCTTGTGATCAAAATACACCACTTGGTTTGAGAAACTATTGTATATTAGGAGTATTATATGGTTGTGGCTTGCGTGTAAGTGAATTATGTGGTCTTGAAATAAAGGATCTTGATTTTAATGATTTATCAATTGTTGTTCATGGTAAGGGTAGTAAGGATCGTGTTGTGATTATGTATCAAGAACTTGCTGATGATTTAAAACGTTACATTTCCACTTACAGATTGGATTTACTTTATAGAGGTAAAGATGAAGAGAATCGTCATGTTTTCTTAAATAAAAATGGCACAACCTTAACCCCACGTGGTGTGAGAGTTATTCTGAACAAATTAATTGCTGATTGTGGTGAAACATTCCATCTATCTCCTCATATGCTTAGACATAGTTTTGCAACAGCTTTATTAAACAATGGAGCTGATATGCGTAGTGTTCAAGAGCTACTTGGACATGAGAATCTTTCCACAACCCAAATATATACTCATGTAACCTTTGATCATGTCAAAAGGTCTTATGAAATAAGCCATCCTAGAGCTTCTAAAAAGAATAATCAGGCAGGAAATTAATTTTGTAAAATACTTGCAAAAAATAAAAAATATGGTATATTAATATATGTGGCTTTTGTCGCATATATTGGCCTATTGGTGAAATGGTTAACACATTGCCCTCTCAAGGCAACATTTGTGGGTTCGAACCCCGCATAGGTCACCAATTTGTATTTTAGTCGAACTTTTTAGTTCGATTTTTTTCTTGCAATATTATTGCTGATGAAACTTTTTATTAGTATTTGTAAATGGTAAAAGGAAGTTTTTAAATTAATAAAACTAGTTATTTCTATTGACTAGTGATTTGTTCCATTTGATTTAATAAGCCTAAATAAGATTCGTAGGTTTTATCTATATTACCTGCACCTAAGAAGCAAATGATACAATTTTTTTCTTTAGTTAATTGTAGACGATTATGATAATTTAAAATTGGAAAATCTAAATAGTCATAAAGCTTTTTTTCAACTAAAACATCATGACTTTCTCTAACACTGCTAAACAAATTATCTAAATAGACTTTGTTAAATTCAGATAATACTTTTTTAAAATCATCTTTAAATACTTGCAGTCTTGAGATAGTATGTGGTTCAAAGACACAAATTATTTTTTTGTTTGGATATTCTTCACAGGCTGCCTCAAAAGTGGCTTTTATTTCATTTGGATGATGAGCGTAGTCTAGGATTAATATTTGTTCTTTTATTTCTTGTTTTTGGTAGCGGCGTTTTGGCATCTGAAAAGAAGTTAATTTATTTTGAATTTCTTGGTCTGAAATATTACATAATTTAGCTACTAAGTATGCTCCTACAAAGTCATAAGCATATTTAAGGCCTGTCATTGGTAAGGAAAAAGTTTTATTCAGAATTTTGACAGTTTTATTTTTATATTCAAAGATGACATCATTATTTGATAGACAGCCATAGGTAATAATATTAGGAGCTCGATAATTAAATTCATCACCATTAATAACACTTAATTTGCTTTGGTTGACAAACTTTTTAAATGCGGCATTATATTCATCTTTAGTTTTAAAAAAATCAACATGATCATAATCAACATTTAAAATTAAGGATATTGTTGGGTGGTAATTTAAAAAGGTATTTCGGTATTCACAGGCTTCTAAAATAAAATAGTCATTATTACCTGTTGTCATTGTACTATCGCCTATTAAGGCTGTACTATTCGAAACAAATGTGGCTAAAAGCTTGGTAGATGTTGTTTTGCCGTGTGTTCCTGCTACGCAAAGCCATTTTTTATTTTTAAAGAATTTAGTTAAAAAAATAGGATAATAGTCATATTTATAATTCATATTAATTAGGTAGTTGGTTACACTATGATTGACATAAGCATTACCTATAACATAATAGTAGCTAGGCTTTAAATTCATATTAGAAAATGCTTCTAATTTTATTTTTTTTAAATCATTTGCCGTGTAAAAATCATCTTCAACATCAACTCCAGCTACTAGATGTCCAAGATTATTTAAAATTTTAGCTAAGGCACTTAAGGCAGCTCCTTTAATTCCAACAAGATAAAATAGCATAATATCACCTATTAATCCTATGCTGTTTTGCTTAGAAATAGAATTTTTAAATGACTATTTATTGATTGGCTATTATGAAATTGGTTGTCGAAAAGAAGGGTATGTAAAACGATTTCATGAAAATTATTGAAAATGATAATATTTTGTGCTATAATCATTTTGCACCATATTTTAATTATAGAGAGTGTGAGGTGATTTTTCAATGGCGAATACTACAATATATGATGTTGCAGGGGCAGCCAAAGTTTCTTTAGCAACTGTAAGTAGAGTTATGAATAATCCTGAAAAAGTTAATCCTGAAACTCGCGAAAAGGTTTTGAGAGTAATTAAAGAATTAGGTTATCGTCCAAACGCTATTGCTAGAGGATTGGCAAGTAGAAGAACCACCACAGTTGGGGTTGTCATTGGTGATGTTTCACGAGCTTCAACTGCTCAATTGCTTGGTGGAATTATTGATATTGCTAAGAAATATGAATATTCTTTAAAAATTTTTTCAGTTGGGGCAGATGAAGATATTACTGATGCTATGCGAGCTGTTGTTGCTGAACAGGTTGATGGTATTTTATTCTTGAATGATGAGCTTGAAAAGGATAAAATGAAATCGGCTATTGATTATATTAAAGATTCAATGGTTCCGCTTGTACTGACTAATGTTATTTATGATGATGAGTCAGTTCCAAGTGTTGCTATTGATTATAGTCGTGCCACATATTTAATAACTAAGAAGATGCTTGAATTTGGTCGCGAAAATGTTTATTTATTTTCAACTGTTAGACATTATTCAACAAATACTGCTAAAGAACAGGGTTATATTCAAGCTATGGAAGAAGCTGGTAAAGAGCCTAGAATTTTCAGAACTAGTGGCGATACTAGTGTTAATAGGCTACATTTTGAGAGCTTTTTCCAAAATAATAAAATTGATGGTGTAATAGCAGTTAGAGATAGTATTGCTATCAGCTTTATGAATATTGCTAAGCACAACAATCGTCAAATTCCTAAAGATATTTCAATTGTTGGCTTACAAAATACAAAGTATGCTATCTTATCTGATCCCAATTTAACTTGTGTAGATATTCCGGTTTATGATATTGGCGCTGTATCTATGCGTTTACTTACAAAGTATATGAAACAAGAAGAAGTTGTAAATAATAAAATATTATTACCTTACAATTTTGTTTCAAGAGGGTCAACAAATTATTAATATTTTCGATGATAAGAACTTTAGTAGAATTTAGTTTATTTTTTCAAGAGAGTTTATGGTTGGTGGAAATAAACAAGTGACTAAATTTGAATTACAATCTAGGAGAAAAAAAAGAATTGAGGGCTATTAGGTAACTAATAGAACTAAGGTGGTACCGCGATAATTAATCGTCCTTAGGCTAAAGGCTTAAGGACTTTTTTTATAAAAAGAAAAGGAGAAGATTATATGGGTATTTATGAGGAATTAGAATGGCGTGGATTAATTAAGGATGTTTCTGATCCAAGTCTAAAAGAAAAATTAAACAAAGGGGGAATGACTTTCTATATTGGCACTGACCCAACGGGTGATAGTTTACATATTGGTCATTTTTCCAGTTTTTTGATTGCTAAACGATTAAAGGATGCCGGGCATAACCCAATCGTTTTAATTGGTGGTGCTACTGGTTTAATTGGTGATCCCAAGCCTGATAGTGAGCGTCCAATGATAACTAAAGCGGAAGTAGATCATAATTTTGCTTGCTTGAAAAAACAACTTATGACTTTATTTGATTGTGAAGTTGTTAATAATTATGATTGGTCAAAGGATTTAAATTTTATTGATTTTTTGCGTGATTATGGTAAATATTTCAATGTTAATTACATGCTGAATAAGGATATAATTAAAAGAAGAATTGATTTAGGTATTACTTATACTGAATTTTCCTATATGATTATGCAAGCTTTAGATTTTTATTATTTATTTGAAAATAAAAATGTTACTTTACAAGTTGCTGGTCAAGATCAATGGGGTAATATTACCGCTGGTATTGAGCTTATTCGTAAGAAAAGTGGTAAGGAGGCTTATGGTTTTACAATGCCACTTTTAACTAAAAGTGATGGTTCAAAATTTGGTAAGACAAATGGTAAAGCTATTTGGTTAGATATTAATAAAACATCAGCTTATGAAATGTATCAATTCTTTATTAATTCTGAAGATGATAAGGTAATTGATTATTTGAAGTTTTTAACATTCCTTTCTAAAGAAGAGATTGAAGCTTTAGCAGAACAAAATAAGGTTGCTCCCCATCTTAGAGAGGCTCATAAGCGTTTAGCTAAGGAAGTAATTACTTTCATTCATGGGGCTGATGCCTATAAGGAAGCTTTACATATTTCAGAAGCTTTATTTAGTGGTGATATTAAGAGTTTAACAGCCAAAGAAATTGCAATGGGCTTTAATGATTTACCTTCTATTGAAGGCCATGATTGTAGCTTAGTAGAGGCTTTAATTGAGGTTAAGCTTGCCTCATCTAAGCGAGAGGCTCGCGAATTTATTCGTAATGGTGCTGTTTTAGTCAATGGTGAAAAAGTAACTGATGAAGGATTCCTTCTAACTAAAGAAACGGCTATCGAAGGAAAGTTTATTGTTTTAAGACGTGGTAAAAAGCTTTATGCTCTAATTAAATTTTAAGGGGAAAGCAAATGAAGGTTTTATTGGTTAATGGTAGTCCTAATAGGGATGGTTGTACTAATCGTGCTTTAGAAGAAGTTAAAAAAAGTTTAGTAAAGGAAGGTATTGAGGCTGAAATTTTTTGGATTGGTAATCAGAATCAAGGCTGTATAGCCTGTGGCAAATGTTTTACTTTAGGTAAATGTGTTTTTGATGATACTGTAAATGAATTTGCTGCTAAAGCTAAGGAAGCAGATGGTTTTGTTTTTGGTAGTCCGGTATATTATGCTTCAATGGCTGGAGGTATAAAGTCTTTTATGGATCGTTTGTTTTATTCTAGTTCTAAATATTTAAAGAATAAGCCGGGAGCGGCTGTGGTATCTTGTAGACGTGCTGGTTCAACTTTAACTTTTTCAGAAATGAATATGTATTTTACGATTAATAATATGCCGGTTGTTTCTAGTCAATATTGGAATGGTGTGCATGGCAATACTAAAGAAGAGGTTGAACAGGATTTAGAGGGATTACAAACAATGCGAACTTTAGGTACTAATATAGCTTGGTTATTGAAGTCTTTAAAAAGTAGTGAAAAGCCTAGCTATGAAAAAAGGATTGGAACGAATTTTATTAGATAATTAATTGGTACTAGATTGTGCCTTTATAAATAAGAAAAGGACCTATTCTAAAGTGAATAGATCCTTTTCTTTTTGGGAGAGATTATTTGAAAAGTTATTATTTAACATTCATCACACTAATATAATACCACGAATGAAAGCGCTTGTCAATTTTTTTTGTAAAAAAATATTTTAATTTAGGAAAGTGCTTATTAATTGTAAAAGTGTGTCGTAAATGTTATAATGTTTATGTATTTGAGGTGATATTTTGAATCGCAAACAAATTATTTTATATTATCGAACAAATCGTCTTTTAAAGGGACATAAACCAGCTATTGTTTTTTTAAAGAAAAATTTTGGTAAAATATATCAAGAAGGTCAGGCTGATTTTATTATGACAATGAGTAAGGATGCGCTTAATTTTCAAAGATTATCCTTATTTACCAAAAAATTAATTCCTGCTAAAGATTTTTCATTAAGTATTTCGCGCCTTAAAGCCTATAATTTTAGTCAAGTTAATTATGTTACAAACCGCTTAACTCTTTATACGGTTGAGAAATTTTTTATTGAAATATATTTTAATACTAAGACTGCCGATACCTATGAAACAGAAAATAATATTGCGGATATCATTAAAAAATTAGAAGAGTATAATATCAAGGAAATAAAGCTAGGGGAAGAAAATGAATAAGCAATTAACTGAAAAAGAAAAGAAATTAATTAAAAAAATTGAAGAAAATAAAAAGCCCAAGCCTTTTACTGAACGGCAGGAAATGTATATTAGTCAAACCGATCGTAATTACAAGGATGGTGATCGGAATTGATAGAACTTGGTAGGTTTAATCAATTAAAGGTCGTTAGAACTTCTGATTTGGGCTATATGCTATCTGATGGCCAAACCGAGGTATTAATGCATTTTAAAGAAAGCCTTAAAGAATTAAAAAATAATGAATCAGTAAGAGTTTATATCTATGCTGATAAAGAAAATCGTTTGACAGCGACAATGCACGAGCCTATGCTAACTTTTGATAAGCCAGCCTTTGTAAAAGTGGTAAATGTTATTGATAATGTTGGTGTTTTTGTTAGTAATAATACTCCTAAGGATTTATTAGTTTCGAAGGATTATCTACCTTACAATTTGAGTCAATGGCCTCAAGTTGATGATTTATTATTTTGTGGTTTGAAACAAAAAAAGAATTATTTATTAGCTAAACCTTTGAGTCGTTTTGATATTATCAGTCTTAAGGCTAATATTAATTATGCTTTAGGTGAACGAGTAGAAGCTTATGTGAATAGAGTGGCTGAAAAGGGGTTGGGACTTATAACACGTGATTTAGTCTATGTTTTTGTGCCTAATACGCAATTAAGAGGAACATATCGTTTAGGGGAGAAAGTTTTTGTCAATATTACGAAGATGTTAAATGGGGAAGCCTATGGTACATTAAATGAACATAAGGAAATTCTTATGCAGGATGATCAAGCGGTTATTTTAAAGTATTTAAAGGAACATGGTGGTAAAATGCCATTAACTGCTAAATCGAGTAGTGAAGATGTTTTAAAATATTTTAATATGTCTAGAAAGGCTTTTAAGAGAGCTTATGGGGCTTTATATAAAGAACAAATTATTGAATTTGATGAAAATAATACATATTTAATAAAGGCTATTGATTAATAGCTTTTATTTTAAATAGGAGGTGAGTTTAATGGATATTAAAGAAGGCTATGTCATTTGTAGTAATGATTTGAAGGAAAAGCTTTTACTATCGCAGAAGGGTTTTAAGGAATTTATTTTTTTAACTCCAAAAGAACTTTTAAAGAAATTAAAATTTTCAATTAAAAAGTCAGCCCATTTAGCTATTATGCAGAAATATGCTCTTTCTTATGATTTAGCGTTAGAATATTTAGATGCTATCTATTATATTGAAGATAAATTTTATAATGATGCTAAGCTTGATAGTCTTGTTTCGGTTTATAATTTCTTAAAAGAAAATGATTACTTAGTTTACGATAAGCTTTTTTTATATCGTTTAAAACAATATCCTCTAACTTTTTTAGAGCCTGATAGTTCTAAAGAATATTTGACTTTAAAGATGCTTGTTTCCAAGTATACTAGTGTTTTTGAACTTAATTTAAAACAAACAAAGTATGAACCGCAAATATATGAGTTTAAAAACATTTTAGAAGAATGTTTATTTGTTTTTACTAAGATAAGTAAGCTTATTGAAAGTGGTGTTAAGCCTAATGCTATTTACATTATAAATGCTGGAGAAGAATATCAATTTCTTTTTAAGCGTATGGCAAAAAGCTTTCACATAAGTCTTAACTTTCTAGCCTTAAAAAATATTTTAAATGCTAAATTAATTAAAGAATTTTTAAGCCTTTGTCAAAAAGAATCTTCCTTTGAAACCATAATTAATAATTTAGATAGGGAAGATGAACTGTATTCTATTATTATTGATACAATTAACGATTATAATTTAAATAGCTTAGAGCCTAAGGAGTGCTTAAGTTTTTTAAAGGCCCATTTTAAGCATAGTACCTATCCAAAGGTTAGCTATTTAGATGCGGTTAACTTGGCTGATGAAAATTTAATTATTGCTGAAAATGAGTATGCCTTTTTGGTTAATTTTAATTTAGGGGCTGCCCCTAAAATTTTTATGGGAACAAGCTTTTTAAATGATGAAGAGTTAAGTAAACTTGGTATTTCTAATTCTTATGAACAAAATATTTTAGCTAAGGAGCGTTTGAAAAGGTTTATTTTTAATAATTGTAATGTTTTTATAAGCTATAAGCTAAGTTATAAAACAGATGAATATTTACCATCTATTTTAATTCAAGAATTAGATTTAAAGGTTAAGAAAGAAGATGTTGATTTTGGTGTTGCTAAACTAGAAGATGATTTAAGACTTTTAAGTAGCTATGATAGCTATTTAAAATATGGAACATTAGATAATAGTTTGAAAAGGTATGGCCTAAATGGTAATGATTATAAGAGTTATCATCATCAATATCAAAAGCTTGATGCTGAATTATTAAGAGCTAAATATGCTGATCACAAGCTTAAACTAGCTTACTCTAATGTCAAACTTTATTTTGCTTGTCCATTTAGTTATTATGCTGACCGTATTCTTAATCTTAATGAATTTAAACCCCAAATGGCAGCTAGACTTGGAAC
This sequence comes from uncultured Anaeroplasmataceae bacterium, assembly GCA_947589245.1. Lineage (GTDB taxonomy): Bacteria > Bacillota_I > Bacilli_A > Acholeplasmatales > Anaeroplasmataceae > Pelethenecus. Next base: position 8,247 of record CANQBD010000010.1, on the reverse strand, counting down.
ATTTGCTCATGCGGTATTAGAGGATAGCTATCAAGAAGATTTTGATTTTGTTAAGAGTGCCATAAAAAATCGTTTAGATAATAGGGTAGATGCTAAGGATGACTTTTTCTTTAGTCAAATGGAAAACATCTTAAGAGAATTAATTATCTTTAATCAGAAACATGAAGCTTTAGCTACTTTAAAAGATATTAAAAGAGAAGAACATATTATTATTAATAAGCCTACCTATAGCTTTGAGGGCTTTATTGATAAGATGCTATATCATATTGAAGATAGGGATGTTTATGTGGCTATCATTGATTATAAGACTGGCAAGGATGTTGTAAGTCTTGATAATATTGCTGATGGATTTCATTTACAACTACCATCCTATATGTATCTTTTAGCTAATTATGAGCCTTTTAAAGATTTGAATTTGCATATTATTGGCATTTATCTTCAAAAGGTTAATATTGTTATTTTTGATCATAAATCTAGTGTGGCTGATCAATTAAATAAAAATTTTATGTTAGAAGGCTTTACTGTTGCTGATCCGACCTTAATTGAACTTTTTGATCCGACTTATCAGTCTAGTACTTATATTAAATCATTAGGATTGACTAAGGATGGTTTTAGATGTTATTCGAAGGTGTTTGCTTCTAAGCAGCAGGATGAAATAATCAAGATGGTTGATAATTTGATTGAAAAGGCTGCCTCTAATATTTTAAATGGTGAATTTAAAATTGCTCCTAAAATAATAAATGGTCAAAACGAATCTTGTACATTCTGTAAATATAAGGATATTTGTTTTTATACTTATGAGGATGTGGTTGAGCTTGAACACAAACCTTTTAGAAAGGAGCTTGATAAAAATGGCTTGGACTAAGATGCAAGAAAAGGCTATTTATACTCGAGGGAGTAATATTATTGTTTCAGCTGGTGCAGGGTCAGGTAAGACAGCTGTTCTTTCTGAAAGAATCTTAGATTATTGTTTAAAAGGTAATGATATTCGTAAGCTTTTGGTTTTAACTTTTACTAATGCGGCAGCTTTAGAAATGAAAGAAAGAATACGCAAAAAGCTGTTAGATAATAAACTATATGAACAAGCAAATTTATTAGATAGTGCTTATATTATGACCTTTGATGCTTATAGTTTAGCTTTAGTTAAAAAATACTATTATAAATTAAATTTGACTAAAGACATAAAGATAATTGATCAAGCATTACTAAGCTATTATAAAGAGAAATTTTTAACTAGCTTATTTAATGAATTATATGAAAATAGGGATGAAAATTTCTTTAATTTGTTAAAAAAGTATGCTAAACAAAATGATGATAATATTAAAAAGATTGTTTTAGGCTTGACTGATAAATTAGCTTTAATTGTTGATGAAAAAAAGTATTATAAAGAATATGAAGCAAATTATTATAATCCTAATTTTATTAAATCAGTTTTAGCGGAATATGAAAAATCATGTTTAAAGGCAGTCAATAATTTAAAAGTAAAATTGACGGATTTATATCAAGAGGCTTTGGAGGATCAAGCCAGTCAGAAGCTGGCTTTAGCTTTGGCAAATATTCTAACAAATATTAATGCTAATAGCTATGATGAGTTATTTCCAATCATTTCGAGTTTAACCTTACCAAGAATTAATCCCCAAGCTTTAGATTGTATTAAGGATTTGAAAACAGCCTGTGCTACTTTAATTAAAGATATTAAAAATACCTACTTTAATAAATATAGTATTTTGGCTTTAGCGGAGACAGAGCTATATGCGATTAAGGATGATGTTTTATATCTTTTAGGACTTGCTATGCAGCTTAATTCAAGGCTATGGGAATATAAGTTGGAATATATGACCTTTGATTATAGTGATATAGCTAAATTGGCTATTAGGTTAGTTAAAGAAAATCAAGATATTTTAAAAGAAGTAAGTGCTGGCTTTGAAGAAATTTTAATTGATGAATATCAGGATACATCAGATATTCAAGAAGCTTTTATTAGTTTGATAAGTCATGATAATTGTTATATGGTTGGGGATATTAAACAGTCAATTTATCGTTTTAGAAATGCTAATCCTTATATTTTCAAGAACAAATACACAGCCTATTCTCAAAATAGTGGTGGAATTAAAATTGATTTAAATTTTAACTTTCGTTCAAGAAAAGAGGTTATTAATAATCTTAATTTAATCTTTTGTGATTTAATGACTAATGATTGTGGTGATGCTAATTATTTTGAAGAACATCAAATGCATTTTGGTCAGACAGAATATGAGAATTTAAAACAAGAAGCTAGTTTTGATATGAGTATTTTAGCTTATGATTCAGTTGCTGATTTTAGTGATGATGAAGTAGAGGCATTTATTTGTGGCCGTGAAATTTTAAAGCTTATTAACAGCAAAGTTAAATGCTTAAAGGGGAATGTTTTTGAAGAAGTAAGCTTCAATGATATAGCTATTTTAATTGATAAAACAAAGAGCTTTCCTATTTTTAAACGGGTATTTGAATATTTAGGAATTCCTTTGGCAATCGAGGCGGATTTAGATTTGACTGACTCCATTTTACCTAAGCTAATGGCTAATATTTTAACACTTATTGTTGGAAAATATCTAAATCGTTTGGATAAGAATTATTATCACGCTTTAGCTAGTATAGCTAGAAGCTTTCTATTTGCTTATTCGGATACAGAAGTTTTTAAGCTGGTTAATAATGGTTTAGAAAATGAACTAACAGCGCTAATAGAAGAACTTGCTAGTAAGGTTGATAGGCTTTCACTAATGGATTTATACTTTTTAATAATTGAAAAGTTTAAAATTTATGAAAAGCTATATTTGATTGGTGATATTGATAATAATTGTGTGGTTTTGGAATATATTTACTCATTATTTGCTGACATTCATGACCAAGCTATGTCTATTGTTGAGGCTGAGGAGTATTTAAAGACTGTTTTTGATAGTGAAATAAGTTTAAAATATAAGCTAGCAAAGGAAACAAGTAATAGTGTTCATATAATGACAATTCATAAGTCGAAAGGTTTGGAATTTGCTTATTGTTTCTTTCCACTATTAGTATCTAATTTTAATCAAAGTGATTTAAAAGAAAGCTTTGGTCTTTCGAATAAATATGGAATATTCATTCCGTATTCTGATGATTCTAATAGTGATACTATCCTAAAGACTTTAGTTAAAGAAGAAATTAGACAAGCTGATATTTCGGAAAAGGTACGGCTATTATATGTGGCTTTAACTAGAGCTAGAGAAAAGATGTTTTTAATTTCTAATAATTGTGATTATAGTGAAAAGACTTTAACCAAAACGGGTTTTAGAAGTTTTAATGCTATGCTTAAATCGTTATGTTTTTTAAATGATTATACTTGTTATGTGGATACAGCTACTTTAAAATTAACTAAAAATTATCGTATCAATAAAGGTCTTAAGAAATTAACAGGTTTAGAAGCTTTACAATATTCTAGTTATAATTATGAAAGTGAAATTAAAGCTCAAAAGCCAATTTCTAAAGAGTTAAAGGAACTGCTTGATGGTAATCTTCTCAAAGCTATTGAACTTGGTAAACAGTTCCATAGTGCTTTAGAGGTTATTGACTTCAATAATCCTAATATTGACTTATTGCCTGTTGATGATTTTACTAAAGTATGTTTAAAGAAAATTTTAAAGTTAGATGTCTTTAAAAATATAGCTTTTAGTAAGACCTATCATGAATATGAGTTTTATTATAAAGATTATCATGGTATAATCGATTTGTTCTGTGTTTATGATGATCATGTTGATATAATTGATTATAAATTATCCAATACCGAAGCTAAGGAATATTTAAGACAATTAGCCATTTATAAAGAATATATAGAAGCTAATACAAATAAGCAAGTTAATTGTTATTTATTATCTATTTTAAAACAAGAGGTAAGGAAGATATTATAATGCGCAAAAGTCACCCTTTTGATCCCGTATGGAGTGAACAATCGGAAATATTAATATTAGGCAGTTTACCTTCAATAGTATCGGTTGAAAGAGGCTTTTACTATATGCATCCTGCCAATCGGTTTTGGAAAGTTTTAAGTGCTATTTATAATGTTAATTTATTTGAGGCATCAATAATGGAACGTAAAGTTTTTCTTCTTCACAATAATTTAGCCTTATTTGATGTGATAGATTCTTGTGAGATTAGGAATTCAAGTGATCAATCTATTCAAAATGTTAGGGTTCAAAATTTAGAAGAAATAATAAATAATGCTGCAATCAAAAAAATTATCTTAAATGGTAAAAAAGCCTATGAATTGTTTTCTAAGGCTTATCCTAAATATGTCAGCATGGCGCTCCTTTTACCTTCAACCAGCTCAGCTAATGCTAGGTGGTCATTAGAAAAAATGGTTGAGGTGTGGCAAAGGGCTTTGAAGTAGAGGTGTTAAAAGATGAATTATTATCGTTGTGGAAAAATATTAACAACTCATGGTTTAAAAGGGGAACTAAAGGTTACAGTTACTTCTGATTTTAAGCGTTTTGAGGTTGGTAACGAGTTATTTATCAAATATCAAAATGATTATCTTTCTGTAGTTGTTAAAAAGGTTTCGGAATTTGGCAAATACATTTTAGTTGTTTTTGAGGGGTATGAAGATATTAATTTGGTTCAAAAGTTTCATTCTGCTGAAATTTATATCAGAGAAGACATGCGGCAGGATGAACTGGCAGATGATGAATATTATTTTACTGATTTGATTGGTAAAGAGGTTTATAATGAAAAACATGAATCGCGCGGTAAGGTAATAGAGATTAAAGAATTACCCCAATGTGATTATCTTTATGTCAACTATAATGGTAAAAATTATTATATCCCATTTATTGCTGAATTTATTATAGAGGTAGGTAATCAAATTATAATTAAAGAAAAAGAGGGTTTGTTTGATGATAATTAAAATATTGACCCTTTTTCCTAAAATGTTTGAGGGCTTTATAAGTGAATCAATTATCAAAAGAGCTATTGATAAGGGTGTTTGTCAAATTGAAGTTATTGATATGCGGACATATTCTTTAGATAAGCATCATCATGTTGATGATACACCATGTGGTGGGGGTGCTGGGATGGTTTTAGCTTGTGATGTTGTACATAGAGCCATTTTAGCTAATGCTGGGTCTAACACCTACAAAATTTTAATGACACCTCAAGGGTTGCCTTATAAGCAGGCTAAAGCTTTAGAATTGGCTAAAAAGGAAGAAATCATGTTAATTTGTGGGCATTATGAAGGCTTTGATGAAAGAATTAGAAGCTTTGTTGATGCGGAAATTTCTATTGGTGATTATGTCTTAACCGGTGGTGAGCTTGCTAGTCAAGTAGTGTGTGATAGTGTGATTCGTTTATTGGATAATGCTATTACTAAAGAAAGTCACGAAGATGATTCCTTTTCATTAGGCTTATTAGAGTATCCTCAATATACCAGACCTATTGAATACGAGGGTATGGCAGTACCTGAGGTTCTTTTAAATGGTAATCATCGGTTGATTAATGAATTTAGAAAAAAGGAAGCTTTAAGAAAAACCTATTTAAGACGACCTGATCTTTTAGCTGATTATCAATTATCTAAGGAAGAGGAAAAACTGCTTAAAGAGGTTATTGAAGAAGAAAATAAAGGACTATAGGTAGCAAACTTATAGTCCTTTTTGCATTAAGAGAAGCTATTTTATAAATAATAATATTGGTGATCTTAATGTTTAAAAATATCTATCATTTTGTTGTTGATAAAAAAATTCCAACATTAGCTGGATGTTTGGCTTTTAATTTTATTTTAAATGGTGGGTCATTTTTATTTTTATATATTGTATTATCTAGTTTTTTTGCCAACAATTTTAATGATTTGTTTTTAGCGAATATTGCTGATGGAAAAATAAAAGAATTAATCAGTTACTTTTTATCCTATCAGAACGGAATACCTTATTCTATTTTTTTACTTATAACAAGTCTTTATTCAGCCTCATCATTATATTATTGCTTAATTAGTGTTGTCGAACTTATTACGCAAATTCATTATGATCTGTCTTATTCAAAAAGATTTCTTTCTATAATGGTTACAATTATTTATCTTATTGGTTTAAATCTTATTACTTTTATTTCAACTGAAATAATCTTATTTTTAAATTATTTATTTCAAATTCTTTTCATACTATTAATTTTTATAATATTTTGTTTGACAATTTATCTTGTTAATGTTGTAGCAATGAGAGATTATCATTTTAAAAGAATTTATAAAGGCCTTATTTTTACTATTTTATATTTTATTATCTTTACTAGTGGTTTCATTATTTATTTAAGGCTTTTCTCTAATTTTAAGATTGTTTATGGCATTTTGTCATTTTTTATTATTCTCTTTTTTTATATTTATGTTTTAGCAATTGGAATTTTATTAGGTATTTATTTGAACTATAAAAACATAAATTTGGCGTATTTTGTCAAAACTAAGGAATGTGAGGAGGTGAAAGTGTGAAAAAGTATTTATTATTAATTATGCTTTCCTTATTTACTTTATTTTGTATTAAAAGTAGTGCTTATGGTTTTGGATTAATTAACGAAGGTAATTCCAGACCTAATGCTGGTAAATATAGTGAGATTATTAATAATAATGGTGGAGTTTATATTGCATCCGATACAAATGAGATTTATTTAACCTTTGATTGTGGTTATGAAAACGGATATACTAAAAAAATTTTAGATACTTTACGTAAGACTGATACAAAAGCTATTTTCTTTATTACAGGTCATTATCTAAATTCCGCTACAGATTTAGTTAAACAGATGGTAGAAGATGGTCATATTATTGGTAATCATACTTACTCCCATAAAGATTTTACTAAATCAACTAATGAGTATATTTTAGCTGATATAAAAAAATTAGAGGATAGCTTTGAGGAAAAAATTGGCATAAGTATGTCAAAATATGTCAGACCTCCACGTGGTGAATTTGATGAGAGAAGCTTAAGTCTTTTAAAGGAAAACGGGTATAAATCAGTGTTTTGGTCACTTGCCTATGTTGATTGGCATAAGGATATTTACAATGGTAATGATTATAGTTATAAGCAGGTTATGAAAAAAATTCATAATGGAGCCATCATTTTAATGCATACTGTATCTAAGGATAATGCGCTGGATTTAGAAAAGATTATTGTTACGTTAAAAAATGATGGATATGTTTTTAAATCAATTAAGAATGTGATATAATTACCTATGAGGTGATTTACTATGGCAGCTAATTTTATTATTTTAGCAGATGATTATCAAGCTTTGGAAGATAAAATTAATGAAATAAAAAATAGTTTAGAAATTGCTACTACAGTTGACACCTACGATTTAACCGAAGATAGTCTTTATTCACTTATTGATGAATTAACTACGATTTCTTTATTTGGTGAGACTAAGTTTGTAGTTGCTAAAAATGCAAATGAGATAATTGCTAAAGAACAGAACGGTTTTAAGGAATTATTAAAGACCATGAATGATCAAAATAGTGATAATGTTTTGGTTCTTGTTTTTATGGGAAATGTTGATTTTGGCAATAGTCAATATCAAAGTCTTAAACGTTTTGCTACTACTTTTGATGTTAGAGTTAAAAACCTTAGTTTAGATGAATATGCCAAAAAGAAGCTACAAGAGGATGGTTTTATAATTAATGATGCCGCTATGAAACTTTTAGTAAGCTATAGTGATGGTATAACTAAACTTAAAAATAATATTGAACAGCTAGAATGCTTTAAGGCTTTGGAAAAGGAAATCACAGAAGCTGATATTTTTAAACTCATTGCGGCTCCTTTAGATGATGATGTTTATGCTTTGATTGAAGCTGTATTAAGTAATAATAAAAAACAAATGCTTAAGGGCTATAAGGATTTAAAGCTAAGAAGTATTTTGGCTTCAAATTTAGTTTCTTTATTTATTAATAAATTTCAAGAAATATATAATGTAAGTATTTTAGTTCAAAAGGGTTATAATCAGGCTTCTATTGCCGATCTATTAAACGTATCTTCTGGTAGAGCTTATTATATGATTAAAAATGCTAAATCCTATAATTTAAGTCATATTAAAAAGCAGTTAAACCTTTTATATGATTTAGATTATAAAATTAAAACTGGCCAAATTGATCAGGATCTCGGTTTAGAATTATATTTTTTAAATTAGCTATTTATAATTTTGTATAGTACCCCTAAAGTTGGACTAGAGTAAAATCTAGAAAGACTTAGGGGTATTTTTTTATGAAATTAAAAG